>JAICTW010000439.1 GCA_025936195.1 Flavisolibacter sp. | reverse complement strand
TGTATCTAAATAAGTTAGTATTTTGCAGCTAAATATATTAGCCATGTCAATCGCTAACAAAAATTTAAAGTACCTGAGAAAGCTTCGTGGATGGACGCAGGAAGAATTTGCACAAAAGCTTCGCATAAAACGTTCCTTGCTTGGTGCTTATGAAGAAGAAAGAGCAGAGCCGCGTATTGATATTTTAGAATTGGTTGCAGATATGTTCAAGCTTACACTAGATGATCTGCTTCGCAAAGATGTAAGCGATACTAAAACAAATTACATTGCCAAAAGAAGAGCGCAAAAATTAGCGAACGGAAGAATTGATATTTCCTTTGTTCCCATAAAAGCGGCTGCCGGTTATTTGGTTGGATACAGTGATCCCGAATTTGTAGATGAACTCAACACCTTTACACTTCCTATGTTGGCCGGCGGCGACTATCGTGCCTTTGAAATTGTTGGTGATTCCATGATGCCCACGCCAAGCGGTTCCGTTATTGTTGGAGAAAGGGTGCAAAGTTTTGATGATGTAAAAAGCAACCAAACCTATATTGTTGTTTCCAAAAATGACGGCATCGTTTATAAACGCATCATGAAGAACAACAAGCAAAAAAATAAAATGACACTGGTTAGCGATAATCCTTCTTATCAGCCTTACACGGTTAATTCAGATGACATTGTTGAAGTATGGCAGGCGCAGATGATCATTTCAAAAGCCAATACACAACAAAGATGGGATGCGAACCAACTGGCAGGCCTTGTAAATAATCTTCAGCAGCAGGTAAGTGTTTTGAAAAAACGCATGAATTAAAGAAGTTTCTGACAGCGGTCTTTGCCACAAAAAATATTAATATATTTACACGATTGAAGTGTAACTGCATGTTGAGAAGACTGCTTCTTATGGCCCTATGGTGCTTTCCTTTATTGGTGGTAAGTCAACCCAAAACACTCACCGCTGTAAAGGCAATTCAGCCTCCGCACATTGATGGCAATTTAGATGATGCTATTTGGGAACAGGCTCCGGTAGCTATGGACTTCCTGCAGTATGCTCCTTCGTATGGCGCTCCTGTTTCTGTAAAGACTACAGTAAAAATTTTATACGATGACGAAGCGCTTTACATAGGCGCTTATCTCTATGATGATCCTTCTTTGATCAGAAAGCAGATAACTGCAAGAGACGGAGAGCAACAACAAAATGTAGATTTTTTCTCAATCTTTGTGGATACGTATAACGATCAGCAAAACGGTTTTCAATTTTTAGTAACCGCAGCCAATGTGCAAACCGATGCCAAGTTAACCAGTACCGCTAATCCAGGTTTCAACCAGTTTGGCGATAAAACCTGGGATGCTGTTTGGGAAAGCCAGGTACAAATGAAAAATGATGGCTGGACTGTAGAGATGAAAATCCCTTACCTCTCTTTACGTTTCTCTAAAAAAGATGTACAAACCTGGGGTGTTCAGCTTTTGCGCTATGTGCGCAGAAACAATGAGCAGGATTTCTGGAATCCGGTTGATCCTAATGTCAACGGGTTTGCCAACCAGTTTGGAAAATATGTAGATCTGAAAAATATACAGCCGCCTTTGCGTTTGAGTTTCTATCCTTATTTATCAACCGGTGTTCGTGTGAATCCAAAAGGAGATGATCTGGGAACACAGTGGCTGCGCAACGGAGGAATGGATGTAAAATACGGCATCAATGAAAGCTTTACGCTGGATGCTACCTTGATCCCCGATTTTGGACAGGTGGTTTCGGATGATGTGATCAACAACCTTACTCCCTTTGAGCAAAGATTTGAAGAGAACAGGCCGTTCTTTACTGAAGGGACGGAACTGTTTAATAAAGCCGGATTGTTTTATTCCCGCAGGATCGGAGCTATACCTTCCGGCTATGATTCTATAGAATATATGGCGGCAGCTGATCCTGATTTGCAAATACTGAAAAATCCTTCTGTTACCCAATTGTATAATGCCATTAAATTTTCAGGCCGCACTAAAGAAAAGCTGGGTATTGGCATTTTGAATGCCGTGGCACAACCCATGTTTGCAACGGTTTTGGATAGAACCACCAATCAAAGGACCAATATCCAAACATCGCCTTTAACCAATTACAATATTATTGTTTTAGACCAGGCTTTGAAGGGTAGATCGTACATCACATTTACCAACGCCAATACTATTCGTGAAGGGAGCGCAAGAGATGCTAATGTTGCTTCACTGGATGTAAGCTTATACGATAACAGCAACACGTACAACGTAAAAACTTATGGCCGCTACAGTAAAATTTTAGAAAACAATTCCAATGATGGTTTTAATACAGGATTGAAGCTTGGCAAAGTAAGTGGTAAGGTGCAGTATTATGTTCAGGGAGATGTGAAGTCCATCAATTACGATCCCCGCGACCTGGGTTATATTCAAACGGCTGATATCTCAAGCTATGTAGCGAACCTAAGTTATCATCAGTTTACTTCTACTAAGAATTTTCTTACGTATTCTTATACACTCAATGCTTACTGGGAAAGAATGTACAAGCCCAATGCTCCTTCTTATTCGCAGTTCAGTGCAGAAGGTTTCTGGATCTTCAGGAATTTTTGGGACGTAACGCTTACCCTGGGAGGATTGCCTTTGCAGCATGATTATTTTGTTTTGGGTGAACCCTTGCAAAATGTTTTTGTGAACCGACCTGCTTATGGTTATGTGGAATTGAATGGAAGTACAGACAGCCGGAAAAAACTATTCTTTAGCTATGATTGGCTGCAGGCAAAATTCTTTAATACTTCCCTTAAAAAGAATTATTATAAAACCGACTTCAGTTTGCGTTACCGCTTCAGCAATAAAGTGAGTATGACCATTGCTCATCAAAATGAATCGGAAACCAATTATATTGTCAACAGCTTTAGGAAAGAATTGAACGGAGACCCAATTGTAGGTTTTGTAGATTTTAAAGACATCACTACAACCCTCACAGGCATTTATAATTTTACTCCAAAACTGAATCTCAATTTCAGGCTCCGGCACAATTGGAGCAAGGTGCCTTATAAAAGCTTTGCTGATGTGGACAGCAAGGGGAATACCATCCCAAGGCCTTTCATCAACGGACTTGATGAAAACGTAAACTTCTTTAATGTTGACGCTTTCTTAAGCTGGGATTTTAAACTGGGATGTAATCTTACTGTTGGCTATAAAAACTGGATCGGCAATAATTATGCAGTAGATGGAATTAAATACACCCGTTATCTGAACAATTTTAGCGGAACTTTCGATGCTGCTCACGGAAATGAATTTACCGTAAAGCTGATCTACTTCCTCGACTATAATCAGCTTCGCAAAAAGAAATGATCACTGCATCTGTACCAGATTGTTTTCTACAATGGCAAAAACATTTTCATTTGGCTTTGGTTCAATTAAAGCCGTGCCGGTAAAACGGCTGAATGCAGGAAGCACACAATGATCTTTTGCAAAATAAAAACAGGGCAGACGAAGGTTTTGTTTGCCAATTCCCGCCAGACCGATTCCGGGGTGGAGATGACCGCAAAAGACATATACATCGTCCTTGTCTTTGCATTT
>JAICTW010000402.1 GCA_025936195.1 Flavisolibacter sp. | reverse complement strand
GCTGCCTGTAGCCGTGCTATTGGTGATCTTAAGTGTGCCCTGTACCGAAATGCTGTCGTATTTAAATCCATCAAATCTTGCAGTAGCCGAACTGCCCGGTTCTGTAAGTTTTCCTGAATATTCTGTAATAATTTTTCCCGTGCGTTTGTGTCCGTCCCGACCTACGCATCCTGTGCCAAAATCAATAACAATTTTTACCGGGAAGCGGGCCGGAGCATTCACGAAAGTGATGGAGACCTGGGTGCAGGAAGGAAGCGAATCGGTGCCCTGCTCACGTCCGCTAACTGTTGAGGACATGCGACCGAAAATGCCGGTACCGCCAATTCCCACTTCACTGTTCACGCCCATTACATTGTCAAAAACATCATTGAAAACAACTTCATTTTCGGTTTCCGATTGAGAAGAGAAATTGGCCGCTTCTTCTTCCTCGGCAGCAGATAGGGAAGCGCTGTTCTCTTTTTTACAGGCGATCATTACCAATGAAGTAAAGAATGCAGCAGTGATCAATCGGGCAAAGAGGGCTGATTTTTTCATAACCAATTGTTTGGTGGGCAATTTTATAACGGTTCTAAGATGGATGGAATTGCAACAGGTTTAAAGAAATCATAAAAATATTTTCACCAGCTTTGCCAATGCAACTTTACAAAATATGAATTTAGTAGATACGCATACGCATATTTATCTGCCGGAGTTTGATGAGGACAGAAACCAGATCATGCAAAGAGCAAAAGAAACCGGTGTAACGATTACGATCATGCCGGCAATTGACTCTACTACGCACGAAGCCATGCTTGCAGCGCAATCTGCTTATGAAAACTGCTATTCCATGATGGGTTTACATCCTTGTTCGGTAAACCAGGATTATGAAAAAGAACTGGAGCTTATAGGTCGTTACCTGTCGGAAAAAAAATTTGTAGCCATTGGAGAAATAGGCCTTGATTTTTATTGGGATAAAACATTTACAGAGCAGCAATACAACGCTTTTCACAGGCAAATAGAAATAGCCTTGGAAAACAATCTTCCCATTGTCATTCATTCACGCAATGCCATTGATGAATGTATTGAAGTAGTAAAACAGCATGCCGGAATTAAAGGTGTGTTTCATTGTTTTTCGGGGAATGAAGAACAGGCAAAAAGAATTATGGGCCTGGATTTTATGCTGGGAATAGGAGGTGTGGTCACCTTCAAAAATTCAGGTCTTGATAAAGTCATTGAAAAAATTGGCTTGAGCCATGTTATTTTGGAAACAGATGCACCCTACCTTGCACCGGCTCCTTATCGCGGAAAAAGGAATGAACCTGTCTACATTAAGTTGGTGGCTGAAAAGCTTTCAGTGCTTTTCAATTTATCAGCGAAAGAAATTGCAGAATTAACAACAGAAAATGCAAGAAACTTGTTTAAGCTACCATAGCAAACTGTAAATTTGCAGCCCTTCACAATGGAGACTTGTCCGAGTGGTTGAAGGAGCACGCCTGGAAAGTGTGTATACCTCTAAAGGGTATCGAGGGTTCGAATCCCTCAGTCTCCGCTGATAACAATATTCAAAGAAGTTCAAAGCCCGCAAATCGTTGATTGGCGGGCTTTTTTGATTTTAATACTTATCCAAATTGCTCCATTTCACTCCAAAAACCAGTGAGTAATTCGTGAGTTCAGGCTTAACAAAAAATTGACTCACTGGAAATGAGATAACGAATTGATAAACAAGGTGTTCAATTGCTGAACCTATTGTCTGCAAGTAACTCAAATCTGAAATTTGTTAACCTCTAAAATGAGTTATTATGCTTGAAAAAAGTTTTAGTCTTCTTTTCTATTTAAAGAAGCCGAAGAATTATCTCAAAGGTTTGATGCCAATTTATTTGCGCATTACTGTTGATGGAATTCCTAAAGAAATTTCTACAGGAAGGCAATGCGATCCTGAACGTTGGAATTCAAATGCAGGCCGTTGTAGTGGAACAAAGGAAGATGCAAAATCATTAAACGCTTACCTCGACACTGTGCAAACGAAGGTGTTTGAAGTGAGACGACAGTTGCTTGAAAAAAATGAGATAATTACCGCAGAAACTTTAAGAAACGTACTTAAAGGCACACATGAAAATGCAAGGATGATTATGAAAATTTTTCAGCAACACAATGATGAATTAAAAAGTCTGGTTGGTAAGGAGTTTTCATCAGGCACATTAGAAAGATATAAGACTTCATACGATCATACGAAATCATTTATGGAATGGAAGTATGGCACTTCAGATATGGACATTAAGAAGTTAGACTACGAATTCGTTTCGCAATACGAGTACTGGTTAAAAACAAAACGAAATTGTGCCCATAATACAACTATAAAATACATTGCCAATTTTAGAAAGATCGTCAATCGCTGTATTAGAAATGGGTGGCTTGAAAGAGATCCTTTTATTGGATTCAAAATGACAAAAAAAGAAGTCGTTCCTGAATTCCTTACTCAGCATGAGCTAAATACAATATCAGAGAAAAACTTTAGCACCGAAAGATTGAAACAGGTATGTGATGTTTTTCTTTTTTGCTGCTATACCGGCCTTGCTTTTGCCGATGTTGAAAAGCTTAAGCCCTCAGAGATTGCCATAGGCATAGACGGGAACAAATGGATTTTCACCAAACGGCAGAAAACCGATACGCCTTCGAGAATTCCTCTGCTGCCGGGTGCAATCGATATACTTGAAAAGTACAAAGATCATCCAGCTTGTATCAGTTCACACAAAGTACTACCTGTCTTAACCAATCAGAAATATAATGAGTATCTGAAAGAAATTGCCAACGTCTGCGGTATTCATAAAAAGCTGACGACTCATACGGCGAGACACACTTTTGCCACAACAATTACATTAGGTAATGGTGTTCCTATGGAGTCCGTGAGTAAGATGTTAGGTCACAAAAACATAAAGACAACGCAGCATTATGCTAAAGTTCTCGACAAGAAAATAAGTGATGACATGAACATTTTGAAAACCAAAATCCAATCCGGAATTAAAAAACAACTAAAAGCTGTTTAACCATGAAGCGTAATAATAATTTATACAACTCGATTAGGGAGTTGATTGAGAAATCTAAGTCAAATATCATCCGTAATGTAAACATCACAATGACTTTGACTTACTATGAAATTGGAAGAATGATAGTGGAAGACGAACAAAGCGGAAAGTCGAGGGCTGAATATGCAGACCAAACGCTTAAGCAATTAAGTATTGCTTTGACCAAAGATTTCGGAAAGGGGTTTTCGAATCGGAATCTGGAATATTTCAGGAAATTCTACCTTAATTACGGCAATCGAATTTCGAAAACACCGTCTGCGAAATCTACCACATCGAAAGGCATAAAAAATGATAGAGATAAAGACCGGATTTCGCAAACACTGTCTGTGTTTTCTCAAAACTTTCCATTGAGCTGGTCTCATTATATTCTGCTAATGAAAATTGACAATACAGATGAGCAAAGGTTTTATGAAATAGAATCAGAAAAAAATAACTGGTCGGTTAGAGAACTGCAAAGACAATTTAACTCTTCGCTTTATGAGCGTTTGGCTTTAAGTAAGGATAAAAAAGCTATTAAAGAATTATCTCAAAAAGGTCAAATCATTGAAAAGCCTATTGATGCTTTAAAGCATCATACCGTTCTCGAATTTTTGAATCTCCGGGAAGACGAGCGATACACTGAAAGCGACCTTGAAAATGCAATCATTAATAAGCTTGAGCATTTCATGATGGAATTGGGAAAGGGATTTCTTTTCGAAGGAAGACAGAAGCGATTCACATTTGAGGGCGATAGCTTTTATATTGACTTAGTTT
>JAICTW010000001.1 GCA_025936195.1 Flavisolibacter sp. | reverse complement strand
GTTTACAAGCTGCAAACACTCTTGTTTGTACAGAGGCAAGGATTCGAAAGAGAGAAGAGCCTACATTAAACCTCTACTAACTATCACTTACCTTTCCCATCCGCAAAGTTTATGATCATCGTACTATCATTGTTCCTTGCAAGAATAAATGCCTCACCTTTATTCGCAAGCTGTATTTTCCGGACATGCCTTACCTGTCCTTTTATTTGCAGGCCGTTTATAGTTTCACATTCAAAATTACCATTGCCTTTGTTGACAAGAACGGTCCCGAAATCCGCATCATATCTTCCCATCTGGATATTGTTCTCATAATAATTCCCGAACAATAAAATATCCGGTAGTTGATCATTGTTGGCGTCAACAACCACGGCATCTCTGTACGGCGTTAACTGTGCCTGCCAGGGCAAAGCCTTTACCGTAAAATTCATTTTGCCATCATTAATAAGAACTGCATTGGAAAAGAAATCAGCAGAAAACACCTGTGCCTCTTCCAGTTTTTCTTTCGAAAAAATTTCATTGATTGAAGCTTTTGCAAAATCAGCAGCATAAAAAAACTTCTTTTTAATAATGGGCATCCGCTTTTGCAATTCATCCTTATTGGCAAAAGGAAGTTCTCTTCCCTTCAAATAATAAGTCAGCACCTGGTCTTTTTTACCATTGCCATCGAAATCATTGTAGTACATTTTCACAGGTTCGTCCTCCGAAGCTTTCAACCTGCTGTTCCATCCAAGATTGCCCGCAATCAAATCCATATTTCCATCGCCATTTACATCAACCGGAAGAATAAAATTCCACCAGCCTTTTTTATCGGTGAGTTTTTTTCTTGTAAAATTTCCATTATTGTTGATGAAGCAATCAATGCCGCCCCATTCACTGCAAACCAGCAGATCCTTATCACCGTCTTTGTCTATATCAAACCAAACCGCATTGGTCACCATTCCAATTTGCAAAAGTTCCTTTGCGTATTTACCGGTAACATCAATGAATTTTCCTGTGCCATCGTTTTGCAGTAAATGTGAGTGCGGAATTTGTCCATACTCCCATGGCACCACTCTCCCGCCTAAGAAAAGATCAACATAACCATCGTGATTAAAATCATAAGGAAGAACGCAGGAATAAGTTTCATACAAATTGGTAAACGCATTTTGTAACCTCGTAAAATTTGCTTTGCCATCATTCAAATACACCCGCGGTAACAAATGTTCGTCTTCACCATAATATTCATTGCCACCGCTTGCAATGACCAAATCAACATTGCCATCATTGTTTACATCCACCCAGGCAGCATCCACATCTTCATACATACTATCCTTCAGCATTTGGGGTTGGACGGTTCTTATGAATTTTCCATCCGGCTGCTGAAGGAAAATCGCATCGTGAAATGTTTTTGATGAACCAATGAAAACATCTTCCAATCCGTCGTGATTGATATCCGCAACTGCCAGCGCGGGTCCTTCCGTGGAAACCATGTGGGGGATCAAAGGCTCGCGGTTGAATTCAATGAAAGGATCTTCTTCGTGCTTATAATTCAATCCCGTTTGCTCTGTAATATCCTGCATCGGCCTGGTGTTATTCGGATGAAAGGAAGTGATCTTCGAATAATCAAATGGTGGCAAACCTTTTGAATACGTAAATGAAAAAAGATTTTTTCCTGTAAGTTCAATTTTTTGAAAGGTGTTATCAGGCCACACCAAAAAAGCAGAATCAATTTTTGTGTTCTTCAATCCAATATGCATCGGAATTTGCATGCTTGACTGAAAACCTTTCACCGGATAATTTTCATACGTTCTTATACTACCGTTTGCAAACAAAATAATTTTTGCTCCTACAGCATTGCTGTTTTTTTCCGGACCTTTCAGTGTAATGCCTGCATAAGAAGTTTGCAAACTATCATTTGATTTGTTTTCATAGATCAGCACAGGATCATCAATATTATTTACTACCACATCCAGATCGCCATCATTATCCAAATCAGCATATACAGCGCCATTAGAGTAAGTAGCCTGATCGTTTTCAATTTCGTCAGACATATCGCTAAAAGAAAGATCGCCCTTGTTGCGATAAAATTTATTAGGAATTTTTATCTCGGGAAATTTATTGATCAATTCCATATTGCGTACATCCTTGCTGGTGTCGCGCAACTTCTCCATGCCTTCTTCACTCGAAATAAAATTTACATAATCCATATCGTTCATCCGCTTGGGAATTCCGTTGCTGATAAAAAGATCTTTCAATCCATCGTTATCAAAATCCATCCACAGCGGCGCCCAACTCCAATCCGTTGCATACACACCGGAATACAATCCCACTTCGCTGAACATTCCATTTCTCCTGTTGAACTGAAGATTGTTCCTGGTGTATTGATAATTGTAGCCGTAAGATATCTTTTCATAAAAAATATCGTAGTCGTCTTCACCAAGCGAACGTTTTAAAATATAAGGATCGGAAGGAAGCATGTCCATGGAAATGATCTCGGGATAGCCATCGTTGTTGGCATCGGCAATGTCCACGCCCATTGAAAACTGGCTGGTGTGCATCAATCGCTGGTTGTTCTCTTCCGAAAACGTTCCGTTCTTTTGGTTGATGTAGAGATAATCGTTCTCGTGAAAATCATTGCCTACATATAGGTCAGGCCATCCATCCAGATTGATATCTGACGCCGCAACACCCAATCCATAACTTATGGCAGAACTGTTGATTCCTGTTTGTTTGGTAACATCAGTGAAGTGATCGCCGTCATTACGAAAGATGCGGTCGCCGGAAAGAGGACTATAAGTTCCTAAAAAATTTTTACGTGGCTGATAATTTCCATTTTGATGAACGGAATGATTTAATAAAAACATGTCGAGATCACCATCCATATCGTAATCAAAAAACAAAGCCTGCGTACTGAAGCCTGAAAAATCCAATCCGTATTTTGCCGCTTCGTCTTCATAATAAGGAATTCCATTTTTGATGCCTTTACAAATAAGCAGTTGATTTTTGCTTTTTAAAGTTTCATAATTTCCAACGCGACAAACATAAATATCAAGCAGTCCATCGTTATTAACATCAACCACCGAAACACCGGTTGACCAGCCGCCATCTTCGGGAATGGCAGCCTGCTTCGTTACGTCTTCAAAAGACATTTTGCCTTTGTTTAGGTAAAGTTTATTGTCCCCCTGGTTCGAAGCAAAAAACAGATCAATCTTTCCATCCTTATTAAAATCGCCTGCACCAATGCCGGCGCCGTTATAGAAGTACATGTAATAAAACATGTTGAATTTGTTGCCGGGCGTGAGCTTGTTGGTAAAGTGAATTCCTGTTACATTATCACGCAATACTTCAAACATCGGTTTCACTTGCTTCCTATGTGACTGGCAACCGTACCACAGAAAAATCAAAAGAAGAGAAACAATGAAATTGAGAGATATGGAGAAAGATTTTTTCATTTCAATAGTTACGGACGTTTTGTTTTTTGTTCATTAAATTGATACATTAGCGGCAGTTCATCGTTTTGCAAAAACACTAAAACGATTTTATTCTTTAAATGAATTTCAGCAATATCTGTCAATTGCCCTTTTAAGTTTAATCCTGTTTGCGAAGCATCGGTCCACAAAAAATTTCCTTTACCATTATTGATCAACACATCGCCGGAATTAGCATCTAATTGTTCCAACTGCGGCTGGAAATTAAACAGGTTCCCGCCCAAAACAACATCTACAAAACCGTCATGGTTTACATCCATGCAATGCACCGCATTTACCGAAGATAACTGGACCATCGGCGGAAGCTTTTGAATTTCGAATTGTCCATTGCCTTTGTTGATAGCAACGATGGATGCATCATAATTGAATTGCTTCACTGTGGCTTTCTTCAATGCATCAGCAGGAATTAATTCATTAATAGATTTAGTGGCGTATTCTTCATGCCGCAGATTTGCTTTTTTTAAAAAAGGCATGGCATCTTCCAGATCGTGCTTTAAAAAAACCGGCTTGTCCTTTCCGTCAATTGTGTACGTAAGCACTTTGTCAACAATTCCGTTATTGTCAAAATCATTCACCCAAAGTTTTACCGGATGCTCTTTATCGGGACGCAAATAAAAATTCTCTCCAATGTTTCCTAAGATCAGATCTTCTTTTCCGTCACCATTTACATCGGCAACAGAAACAGTTTGCCACCAACCGTATAGATCACCAAGATTTGTTTTTATTTCTTCGAAATGATCATTGTCGTTAGCAAACACTCTTGGACTCATCCACTCACCAACAACTATTAACTCTTTTCGTTTATCTCCCACCACATCTGCAAAAACTGCCGAAGTTACCATTCCAATATTTTTCAGAGCAGGTGTCTTTTCTGTTACATCATTGAAGTGTCCTTTCCCATCGTTCAAAAACAAAAAGCTTTGCGGATCGGCGCCATAGAGCTGAGGATAATTTCTTCCGCCAATAAAAAGATCGGCATAACCATCCTTGTTGAAATCATCCGCAATGGCTACTGAAATATTCATTCCCGTTTGGGGGAATGCAGTTGCATCCACTGTGAAATTTCCGTTCCCATCATTTTTAAATAATCGCAATTGCAATTGCCGGCTGCCTGCTGTAACACTGTTCCCTCCTGGACATAGAAGCAGATCCAGATCACCATCATGATCACAATCGAACAACAACACTGCTACATCTTCAAAATCCATGAACTGAGTAAATGAAGGTTCCTCTTTCTTTTGAAACTTTCCATTTTTCGTTTGCAGATACAGTTGCGCAGGATGGCCAATTGTTCCGCCTATCACAATATCTTCCAAACCATCACCGTTCACATCTCCTACAGAAGCTTTCGGTCCTTCGCGGGAAAGCATTTTTGGAATATTGCGTTCGGTATAAAAATCTACGTAATCATCTTCCACATGTTTTTCAAATGGTGATTTTACCGGAGTGAAAAAAACATTTTTCTCTTCAGCTTTTATCGGCTGCAATGGAAATTTCTTTTCGTTCGTTTCATCAATGCTGTATTGTCTATTTATTGCAGGATGAATGTATTTTGACCAGGAAAGGTCAGGCCACTGAATGATCATGGAATCAATAACGTTCGTCTTTCCTAAACCAATGATCGTCTTATAATCCATTGATGATTGAAAGCCTCTGCCTGGAATGACTTCACGGCTCAACACCTGTCCGTTTGCATAAAGTTTTATTTTGCTGCCGATGGCAAAACGGTTTTGTCCTGTTGCCTGAAGTGAAACAGCAATGTAATTGTTGTGATTAATTTCTCTGGAATTATTCCTGTACACAAATGCAGGCTGGTTCACATTATTTACTACCAAATCCAGATCACCATCATTATCCAGATCGGCATAAGCAGCGCCATTGGAAAACGATGCTTGCGTGAATCCCCATTTTTTACCAACATCATTAAATTTCAAATCACCATTGTTTTGAAAAGCTTTGTTCAACACGTGTATGGAAGGCATCTTATCAATGATGGCATTGAGGTCTTCTTTCTTACCGGTTTCCTGCATTTTTTGCACAATATCACTCGCAGAAAAATCAAGGAAGTCCTGATTGATCAAATCATGATTGATGCCATTGCACACATAAAGGTCAAGCCGCGAATCATTGTCCATATCAAACATCAATCCTCCCCAGCTCCAATCCGTTGCCGAAACACCTGCATAGTTGGCCACATCGCAAAACATTCCATTCTTATTGTTCAACTGCAATGTATTTTGAAAGAACTGATGATAAAATCCCTGCTTTTGCTTAATGCGATATACATTGATATCTTCAAAGGACAAAGTTGTTTTCATGCGGTAGTCATCACCGGGCAACATATCAGTAGTGAAAATATCTGGGTAGCCATCGTTGTTGATGTCGCCAATATCTGCACCCATTGATGCAAGACTTGTATGCTGCATACAATCTTCCAGTTCATCTTTGAAAGTTCCGTTCTTTTGATTGATGTAGAGGTAGTCCCTTTCATAAAAATCATTCGACACATATACATCAGGATAGCCATCATCATTCACATCACCAACGGTTACGCCCAAACCAAAACTGATCAGCGTTCCATGAATGCCAGCTTGTTTCGTCACTTCAGTAAAATGGCCATGATCATTGCGGAACAAATGATCGCCGCCTCCTTTCATTGGTTCAGGCACCGGCCATTTTGCATCCAGCAATTCACGGTCATTTGCATAATTCAAATTGGTTGGAGAAATGGGACTGTTATTAATAATGAAGCAATCAAGATCGCCATCCATGTCATAATCAAAGAAAGAAGCTTGTGTAGTGTAACCTGTATTGTTCAATCCATATTTCGCAGCTTCTTCAGTGAAAGTCAGATCATGATTGTTGATGAACAATTGATTTTGCCGGAGTGAAGAATCCTCCATGCTTCCGGCGTTGCAAACAAAAATATCCAGCCAGCCATCGTTATTAATGTCCACCATCACCACGCCGGTGCTCCATTGTTTTTTATTTTGAAAACCGGCTTTGACAGAAATGTCTTCAAACTTGAAGCCACCTTTGTTCAGATACAATTTATTGCTTCCCTGATTGGCGGTAAAGAAAACATCAGGAAGACCGTCGTTATTGATATCACCAATAGCAACGCCTCCGCCATTGTAAAAGTTCCGGTAGTTAAGAATATTGAGTTGATTGTTATCCTTGACAACATTATTGAAATCAATTCCCGTGTTATTCATCAGGGTGAATAGAGGCCGTTCTTCGGGTTGATGCCTGCAGGAAGAAAAAAATAAAAAAGACGATATGAAAATCAGAAAGTTTTTCACTTGGGTGTTTTCAGGTAAGCTCGATTCGTATTCAGTTTATCATTCAGTTCAAACAAAACAGGATAGGCATTGTTTTGCAGAAAAAGCAAACAGGTTTTGTCTTTACTTTTCACTTCCACAATATCCCGCATTTCTCCTCTTAAATTCAATCCCGCTTTTGGTGCCTCCTCCACCATAAAATTTCCTTTGCCATCATTGAGCAATACATCGCCAAAGCTTGCATCCAACCGTTCAAACTGCGGTAAAAATCCAAACTGGTTGCCACCGGTCACCAAATCGGTTTTGCCATCGCCATTCACATCCATGCAATGAATTACATTGATACAGGAGAACTGCGATGAAGCAGGCAAATTTTTTATGGTAAAACTTCCCTCACCATTATTGATGGCAACACAGGAAGCATTATAATTAAATTCCTTCACCACAGATTTTGACAACAACTCTTTCGAAAAAAGATCCTGAATGCTTTTGTGTGCATATTCTTCATTCTTCAAATTATTTTTTTTGATAGAAGGCAACTGATCTTCCAATTCATGTTTTAAAAACACCGGCATATCTTTTCCTTCAACTGTGTAGGTCATTATCTTTTCGATACTTCCATTACCATCAAAATCATTGATCCAAAGTTTTACCGGATGCTCTTTATCGGGACGCAAATAAAAATTCTCTCCAATGTTTCCTAAGATCAGATCTTCTTTTCCATCACCATTTACATCGGCAGCAGAAACGGTTTGCCACCAGCCATGCAACTTTTCAAGGCCTGTATTTTTTATTTCTTGAAATTTATTTTTCTGTTTACTATAAGAAAATATTCTTGGTGTCATCCATTCACCAACAACCACCAGTTCCTTTTGTACATCGCCGGAAACATCGGCCCACACAGCACCACAGACCATTCCAATGTTAGCGATCTCCGGATTTTTTGCTTTGGCAACGTCGGTAAAATGTCCTTTTCCATCATTTACAAAAAGGAAACTTGGAGGATCAATTCCATACACTCCAGGAAAACTTCTGGAGCCAATGAAAAGATCTGGATAACCATCGTTATTAAAATCATTAGCGATGGCAACCGATATATTCATTCCTACATTTGGAAAGGCTGAAGCATCCAAAGAAAAATTTCCTTTCCCATCATTTTTAAATAAACGAAGCTGCAACTCGCGACTATTAGCCGGTGCATTATTTCCACCGGGACAAACCAACAAATCCAAATCTCCATCATGATCACAATCGAAGAATAAAACTGCTACATCTTCAAAATTGAAAAATTGTTTAAATGCCGGTTCTTCTTTCTCCACAAATTTTCCATCGGCTGTTTGAATATAGAGTTGTCCTGAATGATTGGGTGTTCCTCCAATAAACACATCCTCCAATCCATCACCATTTACATCGCCAACTGTTGCTTTTGGGCCCTCACGCGACAGTAGGCGTGGAATATTCCGCTCCTGATAAAAATCATTCACATCATCTTCCTGGTGCTTTTCGAAATTGCTTTTTACAGGAACAAACCAGGTTTGCCGATTGGTTGTAATTGAATCCGGTAATTTATTTTTTTCGTCATCTTCCTCAATGATTTTTGTTTGATTGATGGCTGGCTTTTCAATTTTTGTAAAAGAACGATCAGGCCAGATGATGATCATGGAATCAATCTTTGAAATTTTTCCGAGACCAATGATCATTTTATAATCTATGGAAGATTGAAAGCCGCGACTGGGAAACTGTTCTTTGGTAAACACTTCACTGTTGGCATAAACTTTCACCTTACTTCCAATGGCAAAACGATTTTTTTCTTTTCCTTTTAAAATAATACCGCTGTAATTATTGTGATTGATCTCTCTTGAATTGTTCTTATACACAAATGCCGGTTGATTGATATTGTTCACAACCAGATCGAGATCGCCATCATTATCCAGATCGCCGTAAGCAGCGCCATTGGAAAACGAAGCCTGCACCAGGCCCCATTGCTTACCTGCATCTGAAAACTTTAAATTGCCATTGTTGTGAAAAACTTTGTTGGGTAAAGGTGTTCTTGGAATTTGCCGTAACAGTTCGTCAATTTCTTTTTTCTTCCCCGTCAGCACCATTTGACGATAGGTTTCATCGGCAAAGAAATTCATGAAGTCAAGATTGGTTACGTCCTTGTTCACACCATTGCAAACATAGATGTCGTTCCATCCATCGTTGTCCATGTCAAACATCAATGCGCCCCAACTCCAGTCAGTGGCATCTACACCGCTGTAATTGGCAATGTCGCAAAACATTCCGTTTTTGTTATTCAGTTGCAAACAGTTTTGCGTGTACTGATAATAAAACCCTGCATTGAGCTTTGCGTTGAAAATATCAATATTGTCGAAGGCTCCTGTTGTTTTTAACCGGTAATCATTTAGTGGAAGCATGTCAGTGGTGAAGAGATCGGGATAGCCGTCGTTATTGATATCAGCAATATCTGCACCCATGGAGGAAAAGCTGGTGTGCTGCATGCAATTTTCCAATTCATCTTTGAAAGTACCGTTCTTTTGATTGATGTAGAGATAATCCCTTTCATAGGAATCGTTTGAAACAAAAACATCGGGATAACCATCACCATTGATGTCGCCAACAGAAACACCCAAACCAAAACTAATCAAGGATCCATGAATGCCTGCTTCTTTCGTTACTTCAGCAAAATGTCCGTTATCATTGCGGAACAAATGATCGCCGCCTCCTTTTAGAAAATTTCCAACTGGCCAATCCTGCTCGGGAAGATCACGGTGATTGGCATAATTTAATTGATTGACCGGAATGGGGCTGTTGTTGATTATGAAGCAATCGAGATCGCCATCCATATCGTAATCAAAAAAAGCAACCTGAGTAGTGTAGGCCGAAATATCCAATCCGTATTGTGCGGCTTCTTCTTTAAAGCTTCCGTTCTTTTGATTGATGTATAATTTGTTTTTTCGCTTGCCTGTTCCCATGTGACCGGACGAGCAAACATAAATATCCAACCAGCCATCGTTGTTAATATCCACCATTGCCACGCCGGTGTTCCACATATCATCTTCAATAATTCCGGCTGACTTTGTAATGTCGTCGAATTTAAAATGGCCTTTGTTGAGATAGAGTTTATTGCTGCCCTGGTTTGATGTAAAAAAAATATCGGGAAGGCCATCATTGTTGATGTCGCCAATGCCTACACCACCGCCATTATAAAAATTGCGAAAGAGAAAACTGTTTTCTTTTGGTCCGTCTTCCACATTGTTCTGAAAATTAATCCCGGTGTTCTCCATCAATTGGAACAAAGGCAGTTCAGCCTTTTTGCTTTTGCAGGAGAAGAAAATAAGAGAAGACAATGCAGCACACAATAGGCGACTCTTCATGGTGGTGGTTTTCCAACTTGTGAAATCTAAAAAAAGAAAGGTCATTTTCAATGACCTTTCACGAATTTATGAAATGAACTGTTATTAGTAGCCGGGATTTTGTTTAAGGTTGGGATTGGCCGCCAATGCCTGGCTTGGGATTGGGAACGCGAGATATTTAGGATCATCGTTTGGCTTGTATTGCCATGGTTTCAGGAACACACCGAAACGGATCAGATCTGTTCTTCTTACAGATTCCCAATACAATTCTCTTCCTCTTTCAGTTAATAAAGTATTCGGATCATAAATGTTTGAACTGTTCACCAAACTTATAGAAGGCAGTGCAGCAGCTTGCCTTGCCGTTCTTAGATTATTCACAAGTGTAAGAGCACCTGCAACATCCGAAGCAGCCGCACGCATCTTAGCTTCAGCAACCATCAATACAACATCTGAATAACGCATGATAACAATATCATTGCCGCCTGGTCCCTGAAAATATTTATCGAGTGATGAAAAATCAGGTGGATATTTTATAACACGAATACCTGTCACTTCCAGATTAGGTCCTTGCTCCTGCATATTGGATGCAATTTTTGGATCAAATGCAAGAGGGTTTCCTTTACGATCTTGTTCAGCTGTTCCATTTTCATTGTATTGCTGTCCTATTTCCAGTCCATTTCTCATGCCGGACACATTAGTTACACCTGGATAGTATCTACCACCAAGCCTTGTATCAATTATGGTGTCTGGGTTATTCGTTGCGCCTACACCTGTAAAGAAACCATTTACACGATTGGCGTCCGAAGTGGCCGTAGTTGGTTGGGCAGTTGTGCCAAAACTGTTATAAAAGTCACTGATTGTTGAAAATCCGTTCCATCCTGCGTTAGGATTCTTTGGAGTGTACTGATTGTAATGTATTGTCATACACCAACGGGCTTCAGGGCCACTGTTATTTGCGCCAACTCCGGAGGTATTTATATAAGTAAAAATGTTTTCGGGAGAGGAACCATTGTTTACATCGAAGTTGTGAAAATAATCAGATGCATAACTGTAATCTCCACTGTTTATTATTTGATTGCCTAATGTAATCACCTGTTGCATATCGGCATCACTAAATGTTGGGGAAGCCCTGTTAGCCCATGCACCTCTGTTCAGATAGCATTTCATTAATAATGTTTTTGCCGCTGCTTGCGTGGCTTTTCCCGGGTTATGGGTACTTGGCAGATCTGGCAAAGCAGCAGTCAATTCATCAATAATAAACTGTGCAGCGGCGGCTCCTGATCGTACTTCCGGTGCATTCAAAAGATTGTCACCGGGATTTCTTACCGGATATTGTCCGTACAAATCCAAAAGATAATACAACGACAACGCTCTTAAGAACCTGGCTTCTGCTGCCTGCTGTTTTGAAGGACCAAAAGCAAGCACATTTGTTGCGTCAAAATTGATCTTGTTCAAATTGTTGAAGACCGTTAAAATTTGCCCGTGGTCCGCAGTCCAGCTATGATTATGTAATACACGCCATACCCCATTATCATCCCAGTCGCCGCCTCTTGTAGGCACTAAGGATTCATCGGCTGTATTTTCTTCCAGTGAAAACAACTGGTCTTGTCCGGTGAAGGGGCCGCCGAGATCGTTATAAGCATTTTGTAAAAGCAATCCCACCCCTGCAGCACCCAGCGCATTCGCCGCCTGGTCATTAGTAAAGGTGCTTTGCAATTTTTCATTCAGTTTAGTACAGCTTACCATTGCCAGCACTAAAAGAAAATAATATAATTTACTATTTTTTGACTGTCTCATAAGTTTACAATTAAAATTTATTGCAAGAAGAAGTTAATACCGACAGAGATAGTTCTGGCAGTTGGATAAGGAATATATTCAATTGACCTTGAAGGGTAATTATTATTACTCTTATCAATATTCACTTCAGGATCAAACCCCGAGAACTTAGTGAAAACAAGCAAATTGTTTCCTGTAATAAATGCATTGAATCCTTTAATGTATTTACCGATATTTCCAACCTGATAGGAAATGGTAGCATTTCTCAACTTGAAATAATTGCCTTTTTCCAAAAATCTTGAAGAAGCACCTACTGCACTTGTTGGTTTCTCAGATGAATTGTAAGCGTTTTTGTCAATATTTCTTCCATTCGATATACCTGAGATATTAGTAACGCTTGTAGCAGTATTGTTGTAAATCAAATAACCTGCATCGCCACCTC
Organism: Flavisolibacter sp.; assembly: GCA_025936195.1. Next base: position 8,506 of record JAICTW010000001.1, on the reverse strand, counting down.
CATTAATTACCAAGCTCAGTTTTTTATAATTCAAAGTAGTGTTCACTCCGTAGCTGCTGGTTGGATTAGGATTGCCTGCAAATGTTGGATCGGCACCAATGATCTGATTACCATTTTGATCAAAACCCCCAAAAGTTTTCAGGTAATATTCGTTAACGGGATAGTTATTTGTAATTACCTGTCCAAGAGTACCGGATACACCCTGACCGTTAATCTGACCAGTCAATATTTTGATATCCGTTCCATTTTGTGTGAAATTTTTCAGCAGGTTTTTGTTATGAGCATAATATCCACCCAAATCCCAGGTGAGGTCCTGTTTGTCAATTAATGTCAGGCCCAAACTAACTTCAATACCCTGGTTGATCAGGTTAGCAGGCAGATTGATAAAATAGATAGAAGCAGGGGCCGGCTGAATGGCAGTACTCTGGAAAAGGATGTTGCTGGTATTTTTATAGTAATAATCTACAGTACCATAAATCTTTCCTCCCTTACTTGCAATATCAAGACCAAAGTCATAAGCTTTTGTTTGCTCCCATTTCAAATCTGGATTGGCAACATTGATCTGACCAACGGAGTTATAGGAGCCAAAAGCAAATTGTTCTTCAGATGCTCCGGCAGGGAACTCCTGATTACCAGTTATTCCCCATGAAGCCCTTAAAGCAAGATTAGAGAACAGGTTGTTGCTCTTCATAAAATCTTCATTGATGATAGCCCATTTGGCAGCTAGTGAAGGGAAGTAACCATATTTATTGTTCTTACCAAATTTGCTGGAACCATCAGCCCTCATTGTTCCTGTCAAATAGTACTTATCTAAAAAGCTCAATTGTACTCTTCCGAAATAAGACTGTAACTCATTACGAGGGTCAACATAAACAGAAGGTGGATTTTGCGTATTACCATTTTGTAAGATACTGGTGTATGGAATACCGGTAAAACCAGCTTGGGTTAGATTGGTATTAAATCCAAGTGCTGAAAAATTATTGTTAGAGAAGGTACGCTTTACATACTCATAACCTGCCAATGCAGTAAGCCGAAGGCTGGAAGTAAGATTGGCATTGTAATTTAATGTATGAGTAAAGGTTTGTGATGTTAACTGCTGACCGGAAATAGCACCAAAACCATTACCGGAAAGGCCGGAATAACCTTGCAAAAATCCATAGAAGTTGGTATTTCTTGTACCGGAGCCGTTTTCGATCGCGTATAAGAATTTATAATCCAAATTATCCAATATCTTAACCGTAGCTGAAATATTTCCTAAAACTGTATTCACACTTGCTACATCCGATACACCAGCCAGAAGGGCTTTTGGATTACCGGAACCATTGGTTGGATAAATATAATTACCATTAGCATCAGTGTAAGCAGTAGTTGGGTTCCATTGAAGAACGGAACTGATGATATTACCCGTAGAACCCGCTGTATTGGAAACTGCTACCAGATCTTCTTTAGTATGTGCAGCAATCAATCCAAAGTCAATAGACAGTCTTTTATCCAGGAATTTGTATTGACCTCCGAACGTACCAATGTATTTATTCAGATCTGAGTTTTGAATATAACCTTGTGTAGTAGATGCAAGGAATGATGCACGGAATCTTCCATTTTCATTTCCCCCACTGAATGCAAGATTGTAATTCTGAGATAACTTTTTATTCATGATGTCTTTTTGAGCATCTACTGAAGCACCGTTATCCTGACCTGATATATTATATTTTGAACTACTCAAAGCAGTTCTAAACTGACTTGCATTTAAAATTTCGAATCGTTTCATTAAACCGGCATTCACGCCAATGTTTGTGTTGAACTCAATTTTTGGTGCGCCGGAAGATCCTGTTTTAGTAGTGATCTGAATGACACCGTTTGCACCTCTGGAGCCATAGATAGCGGCAGCAGAAGCATCTTTTAAAACATCAATGCTTTGAATATCGTAAGGATTAATAAAGATCAATGGATTAGCGTCAGGAACCGATCCGAAAGTACCGTTACCGAAGTTAGGCCTGGCATATCGTCCATCCAGGGGAACTCCGTCAACTACATATAAAGGATTACTACCTGCACGTACAGAGTTATTACCTCTGATCTTTACAGTAGTAGCACTACCGGGCTGACCAGAGTTTGTCGTTACCTGCAAACCCGGCACCTTATTTTGAATAAGTTGGTCCGGTGTGGTAATGATACCCTTATTAAAATTCTTTTCACTGACTGATGATACCGAACCGGTAACATCTCTTCTTCTTGCAGTACCATAACCAATAACCACTACCTCGGACATACTGGTGTTGGTTGGAGCCATCACCACATCTACAGAAGTTCTCCCATTGATGGGCATTTCCACTGTATTGTAACCTACAGATGTAAATACCAACGTGGCTGTAGAAGGAGCATTGATTCGGTAAATACCATTGTTGTCAGTAATGGCCGCCGTGGTAGTGCCTTTTACGGTGACACTGACACTTGGAATTCCCTTGGAACTCTGTTGATCTGTAACTGTTCCCGAAACGGTTTGTGAAAAAATGTTTTGAACAAAGAGGAATGATGCTACTAATAGAGATAGTAGTCGAAGCGAGTAAGACTTTCTCATAGCAAGCGATTGTTTTTAGGATGTTTGTGTAATTTATACACGTTATTTCTTTTAACCAAATTTTTGCAAAAAAAATTTGTTCACATAGCTGTACAACAATGGATAAGCTTGAATGGGCTAGTGACTACAGGACTTGAAAACCAGGAATCTTTTAGTGAGAAAATTTACGGTTGCGCCTTACAGATAGTTCGTGCGAAAGTCTTTACTGAGCAGACCAGTTTAATAGACAGGACTATTACCAATCGAAGAAATATAAAGGAGAAACAGTAAAGGATTATTGATGAATAAAAAAATAGGTTCGCTTTTAAAACATCACTTCATTGAGAATTACGGATTTACTGAACTGTTTATACTTGCATATTTATCACTTCCTTCCATAGTTTTTCATTAACAGGAATTCCGTGAACTAAATTCTCTTTCCTTTTCATCAATGTATTTTCTCCGGGGTAAGTTATTTTTCTTCCTTCTTCTGCAGGGCGACTGCTTTTCATATAAGCAATGATCTCATCGCAAAGTTCATCGTGTAGTTCTTTCTGATGGATGCAAAGAAATAACTGGCTGATGCCTCTTTCATTTCCTTCTTCGGTAATTTGTTTTACAGTGCGTCCGCCGGTCAGTGAAGCAAGTAATACATCAATGATCATGGAAAGTCCCGAACCTTTCCAAAAGCCTACCGGCAGTGCCCGCTGCGAATGATAGATAGCAGAAGGATCATTCGTTAAATTTCCTTCTTCATCATACCCGCCAATCACTTCAAGCTTTTTGTTATTCAGCTTGTGATTATACAAGGCGCCGTAAGAATATTGTGTAACTGCCATATCCAGCACCACGTGTTCTCCATTCTTTCTGGGTACGGCAATCACAATCGGATTATTTCCAAGCCTTGCATCCTTTCCTCCCCAGGGTGGCATGTTGGCAATAGTATTGGTGGTGCAAATGCCGATACAATTTTCATTAGCGGCCTGCCAGCCATAGCTTCCTCCACGCATCCAGTGATTGGTGTTTTTCAGCGTCACCATTCCAATTCCATTTTCTTTTGATAAACGAATGGCCCTGTTCATGGCAAGTGTAGCATTGTACATTCCAATACCGGAATTTCCTTCCCAGTGTTCGATGCATTTATCTGTCGAAATCAATTCTGGTTCTGCATTGTTGTCAACAATTCCTTCTTTCACATTCTTTACAAAAAAAGGAAAACGATTGAGTCCATGTGAGTACACACCATCGAGACTGTTCTCTGCAAACAAATGGGAACAGATCTCTGCTTTTTGTTCCGTAAAAGAAAGTCCAAGCAGGATTCTTTTAAATTCATTTTTCATTAGTTCAAACGGCACCAGCATAGTTGTGAATTAAGGGTGAAATAAGATGCAAAGAAATCCAATAATCAGGAATGAATAAAAGAGAAATGAGTGAGATGGGTTGATGTACTTAAGAACAGACAATTCACAAAGGCAAGCTAAGACTCTTCCTGGTAATAGATCTTATAATATTTTCTTCCGTTTTCATCCACGCCTTTTTCAATCAGTTCGCTATTGCCATGTATGTAAATATGGAAATTTCGGTCAAGCTTTAAAACTGATTTATAAATGCGTGCCTGCTTTTTTACTGCAGCATCCGATATGGCAAACCGGTCGTCAATTTCTGCTCCATAGCGCTGCTCGTAATCACCTTTGTATTGCATAAACAGTTTGGCACCATGCTCATGACCAATGACCTCGTTATTAAATTCATCTAAGTTGAACTGATCTTTTTCTTTAAAATATTTTATAGAGCGGTTGCGCAAATCAATCTTTTCCGGTTTGGTCAGTTCAATGTCTTTGTCCACACCCTCGGAGATAAAATTTTTATAAATAGTGAGTACATTATTGGTCTTTGCAAATTCATCATTGCGGACTTTCAATTGCAGGAAGAGATCAATCCAGTATAAAGCTTCGCTCTTTTTATTGGTTTGATCAATGACCATTACCTTATAACCCTCTTCTTCATCCTGATTAAAAATCAAACAGCCTTTATCCAGTTTTTTAATATTGATAGCATTCAGTTCATACTGCAGTTGAAAAAAGCTTCCCTCGTTTTGTACTTTCAGGTAAGGTTCCTTTGTTTCAGATTTAAAGATTCCGATCGCTTCTCTTTCCACTCCATCCACCAAAATATTTTTAAACCTTGCCAGATAGAGTTCGCCGGATTTAATATTGGGATGTGTGGAAATATTGTAAAGATGTTTGGCTATGCCGATGCTCGCTTCGTGGAAGTTGATCTCATTATGAAAAATTCCTTTCGCATAATGAAATATTTCATTGAGTTCCATTGTGGCGGCATGAGAAAAACTGAAGCTCTCCTGCATTTTTTCAAACGGCTTTATGAAATAGTCCAGCACAAGTGAAGGCAAATGTTCATCCAGTAAAAACAAAGGCTCTTCGGAAAATATACAGAGTTCGTTTTTGGATTTATTGCCAATGTAATGAATGGAAAGCGATTCAATGACGGATTCAAAACAAGTGATCATGAATGTGAAGCTTAAAAACGTTTACAGATAACAGACCGGTAGAAAAGCAAAATGGTAAACACATTAAAAAAGCCCCCGAAGGGGCTTGATTTCTGTGATCCCGCTGGGACTCGAACCCAGGGCCCCAACATTAAAAGTGTTGTGCTCTACCAACTGAGCTACGAGATCAACCTTTTATCCGCAAAAGTTTTAACGAAGGCGGATAAATTTGGGAGTGCAAAAATAAGGGTGCCTACTGTTGCAGCCAAAAATTATTCGGTCATTTTCATAAATAATCATCATTCACTCATTAACTCCGATTGCAATTTTTGCATCACATCTGTTTCAATCATTTTTTCGGCTAATGCAATCATGTTTTTGAACGCTTTCCCTTTTGAAATTCCATGTCCAATGATCACCGGTTTGGAAATTCCAAGAACAGGTGTGCCACCATAATTTTCAAAATTAAAACGATCAAAATATTCGTGCTGAATTTGTTTCTTTCGCGTAACACCAAACAAGGATTCAGCGAGCTTTAAAATAATATTACCTGTAAATCCATCGCATACCATTACATCAGCATGATCTAATAACAAATCACGACCTTCAACATTGCCAATGAAATTAATGTGCTTATTTTCTTTTAGTAAAGGATAGGTAGCTTGGGCCAGTAAATTTCCTTTGCCTTCTTCTTCACCAATATTCAACAGTGCTACACGCGGGTTTTCAATTCCTAAAATCGTTTGTGCATACACCGATCCCATAATGGCAAACTGGTTCAATTGCTCCGGCTTGCAATCCGAATTCAAACCAACATCCAGCAATAAACCTGTATTGCCATTTTCTTTTGGAATGATGGTGGAAATGGTTGGACGCAACACGCCTTCAATAGGCTTCAATGCATATAAGGAACCTACCAGCATGGCGCCGGTATTTCCTGCACTGATGAAGGCATCTGTTTTGCCTGCAGCTAACAAATGAAAACCGATAGCAATGGACGATTTTGTTTTTTCCTTCAATGCCTTGGTTGGAGAATCATGAAAGTCTATCACCTCCGGTGCATGAACAATGGAAAAACAGTTGGGCGCAAAAGAGTATTGGGAAAGAAGAGGCTTTATCTTTTCTTCATCGCCAATCAAAACAAGATGGGCTTTCCCGTCTTCCGAGAAATATTGCTGAATACCTTCGATTGCTTCTTTGGGGGCGTAATCGCCGCCCATTAGATCAATTCCTATCTTCATGGAGCATCAAAAATAAAAAATCCATACTCTCGCTCATCAGCGGAATATGGATCATAAAAAGTTTTTTGCTTACTTCTTGATCGGCGAAGTTTCCGCAACTACTTGTCCTTTATAATACAGCTTTCCTTCGCTAACATGTGCACGGTGGCGTACGTGTGTTTCACCGGTGGTTTTGTCCGTTGAAAGCGTAGCAGCCGTAGCCTTGTAGTGTGTTCTGCGTTTTGCACTTCTTTGCTGCGAATGTCTGCGTTTTGGATTAGGCATAACTAACTGTTTAAATTCTGATTTTTATTTTGGACTACGAGATTAAAGGAGAAATCAAATAAGAGAATTATTCTCTTTTCCTCTTTAGCTCTTAGCTTTTATTTTATTGTCAAACATGCATTGGCATGTCACTACTCTTCTAAATCTTTAAATCTTTCCAATCCTTTCCAGATGGGATTGCTGCCTTCATTTGTCTCCGGCTTCATGTTCTTCAAAATTTCCCTTGCTGCTGGATTGCAATACGGTCCATCCATATTTTCATACTCACATGTTTTTTGCATGGGAATACTGAGGTTGATGAATTCGAAGATCCAGTCCTTCACATCAATATGGCTTTCACCACGGGAAATGTAATACACGTCGGGATCTTCTTCCTGTTCATTCATCAGGTCCGGATCGTCCGTCATCTTTACAGTAACCGTAAAATCATCAAACAATTGTAAAGGCAAATTGCTGTTGCAACGGTCACAGGTAACTTCTGCCCTTCCCCCAATCTCAAACCGGAGGATCATAAAACCATTGCTCTTTTCCAGCGATAATTTTACGTTCACATCGGGATTCCGGAAATCCTGTTCATTATATTCTTCAAAGAACCTGTTATCAATCCGGTAACTGAACTCATGAACACCCGGCTTCAAACCAACAAAAGCTATTTCAAATTCACGCCTGTTGCTCATGTCCGTCCTTTTTCCCGGCCATCCTGAACCCCCTTGGACTATCAGGATTTGCGGGACGCAAAGGTAAAGGAAATCGCCTTAAAGAATGTAATTTGAGCAAAGATTTTAACGAAATCTGCCTATAGAAACATGTTCAAAAGCATTCTTCGCGACAGGTTGTTGCTCTTTTTACTGGTCCTTTCATTAGTAATTAAAGTTTTTTCCTTTAAGCAAACATGGGTGGAAAGATATTACACGTTTGGTTTCTATCCGGTAATTTCAAAAATACTGCGGGCAGCTTTCGGATGGATACCGTTTAGTGTGGGAGACGTATTGTACACAGCAGCTTTTCTTTTTTTGGTTTTGAAAGCCTGGAAACTCATTCGCCTCCTGGCCAAACGCCAGGTGAAGGAATATCTTTCGTGGATACTTTTTCGAAAATACCTGAAGATCGTCCTTTGGATCTATATCATCTTTAACCTGTTTTGGGGATTGAATTACGACCGCCAGGGAATTGCCAAACAGTTTGGCTTACAAGTACAGCACTATACTCCGGCGGATCTTTACGAGTTAACATCAGCCCTGCAAAAGCGATTGAATTTTTATGCTGCAGGAGTTGACTCTTTAAAAAGATTGCGCTTGAGTAGTGATCCAATTCTTTTTAAAGAAGGCATTGCGGCTTATGCAAACGCAAGCAAACAGTACTCTTTTTTAACCTATTCTCAGCCATCCATCAAACCTTCACTTCTTAGTTTTTTGGGAAGCTATTTTGGCTTTACGGGGTACTACAATCCTTTTACCGGAGAAGCTCAATTAAAGACAACGGTTCCCGTTTTTACAAAGCCCTTTATCGTTTGTCACGAAATGGGACACCAGTTGGGATACGCCAAAGAGAACGAAGCCAACTTTTCATCTTACCTGGCCGGAAGGGTTTCAGATAATATTGAATTCCGTTATTCGGTTTACTATGATATGTACGCGTATGCTATGAGCGATCTGTTTGTGTACAATCCGCTTTGCTTTATCGAACTTAAAAAATCCGAAGCGCCTCAGGTAAAAAAAGATATTCAAACCTATCGTGAATACATTTTAAAAAGCAGGAATGCAGTGGAGCCGGTAATGTCTCTTGCTTATGACCGCTACCTGCGCATGAATAATCAGCCCCATGGAAAAGAAACCTACAATGAAGTGGTGGATTGGCTGATTGCGTACATGAAAAAGTATGGCAAGGAAACTTTGTGAGTTTGGACTTGGAGGTTTGCTTTCAGCTATGAGCCATTAG
>JAICTW010000030.1 GCA_025936195.1 Flavisolibacter sp. | reverse complement strand
ATCTTGGAAGCTGGTTCCGCTTTGGCGATGCCATTATTCCTTATGTAGGATTGGAGTTTGGTGAGTTCCGTGTAGGACTTACCTACGATGTCAATGTTTCCGGATTAAAGCCTGGATCAAACATGAGAGGCGGTCCTGAGTTCTCACTTATTTACATCAAACATCCTACTGATCCGAATGCGAAGAAGTTGAACTGCCCGAAGTTTTAATTAAAAGAATGAATACAATTAAAGCTTATGAAGAAAACATTTCTTTTTCTGACTGTTTTGGTTGTACTTGGAGAAGCTGCAAATAGCCAATATAAATATGGCTTTAAAGCCGGTCTGAATTTATCAAACCAGATTATAACGAACGTTACAGCGTCAACGCCGGACAAAGGACGGGAAACAAAACCTTTATTGGGTTATCAGATAGGAGCTTTCTATAAAACCAGACTTTGTAATCATCTTTTTATTTCAGGTGAAGCTGATTTTTCTTTGATCGGCTCAAAAACAAAATACGTAACAGAGCAACAGCTTCTTTATCCGGATAATAGCATTCATTACAGTAACGAAAAAATTGGCTATATAGAACTGCCTTTCACTGTTCAATACAAAATACATAAGGTTTACTTAGGAGCAGGGCCGGGCGTAGGCTTTCGTTTATTTTCCAAAATCACAAAGTTTGAAAACAGATCTTACGATGCTCCGTTTTACAAAACGATAGATGTTTTTGGAAATTTGCTTGCGGGATTTGCTGTTTCAAGAAAGCTAAATCTTACTGTTTCTTACAGTCACAGCTTTGTGAACGTGGCTAAAGAATCCTATGCCTACGATATAAAAAATAAGTCTTTCAGTTTTTCTGTGTCTTATTCATTGAAGTGAAGAATAGAATTTGTAAGCAAATATTTCAATCGGTCCGATGCAAAAAGTTGAATTGTCAGAGACAAAGGCTTGCGTTCATAGAATGTCCATTCACCATTCTCACTTCACCTTCCCACTCACATACATATTTCCCTTCACAAAAAAACGGTAATGCCATTCCGCATGCTTGCCTGCATAATCTACTCCAATTCTTGGCGATGCTCCAATCATTGATTTTGAAAGTTTAAATCCATCATCCGCGATAAACAATTCATCACTCACTAAGGACAAACCACATTGCGAAGTATGAAAGCCAAATGCCTTGCCTACATTCCCCGGGCCTCTTGTTAATGTTTCATCTATTTTTTTCTTTCCTGTTCTTCGCAGCATAATGTCAATTCCATCCATCGGCTCTACGCCTCTTATCAAAACTGCATCAGGAGTTCCTTCTTTATTGGTAACAATATTGAACATTTGGTGCACGCCATAACAGAGATATACATAAGCCCTTCCGCCTTGGTTGAACATCACTTCTGTTCGTGCTGTTCTTCCTTTTGATGCATGTGAAGCTTTGTCGGTTTCTCCCGCATAGGCTTCTGTTTCTACAATTCTTCCGGAGGTGTATTCATTGTTCCAGTTGGTCACCAAAACTTTTCCCAATAACTGCTTTGCAATTTTCAATACATCATTTTCCAGGTAAAATGAAAGCGGTAGTTTCTGCATGATGAAGAATTGTGCTCGTCAAAAATCAATCGTCAATCGTGAATTCAAGAGTCCTTTGCTTACTTACTTCATTTCGATTGTTAGCACAAAAAGACATTGTTTGTTCATATCAGTGGCAAACCAAAGTTTGTTGCCATTTTAATGACTCTCCAATTCACGATTGACGTTTCACATTTCACGTTTATATTTACCGTCAAATCTACTATTTGCTCAAAGAAATTATCATAGCGATCCAATCCTATTTTGATGCACACAATTTTATCCGTAAGCACAGGTTGTGGAAGTGGATCTTAATTCCGGGGATTATTTACACTATTTTATTTGCAGTAGGCATTTATTATTTCTGGATATCCACAGGTAATGCTGTAAACTGGCTGAGTGAAAGAACAGGATTGATTCCCTGGCTGCAAAAGCAACGCAATGAGTTTTTGAGTTTTTTATTTGTGATGATTGGCATTATGTTCCGGCTGGTGCTTACCTTTTTTTATTTCTCTCTTTTCAAATACGTGTTTCTTATCATTGGCTCACCGGTGTTTGCGTATTTAAGCGAAAAAACAGCAAGCATCATCGAAGGAAAAGATTTTCCTTTCAGCTTTTCTCAATTGATGAAGGATGCGTGGCGCGGAAGCAAGCTGGCCTTGCGAAATACCATTTGGCAAACTGTTTATTTATTGCTTCTATTCTTCTTATCCTTTGTACCGCTGGTCGGTTGGATCACTCCTTTGATTGCTTTGTTCATTGAATGTTATTATTATGGTTTCTCCATGATGGATTACAGTTGCGAACGAAATCAGCTTTCTTCTTCCGAATCCATTGATTTTATTGGAAGGCATCGTGGGCTGGCTATTGGTAATGGATTGATCTTTTACCTTATGCATGGACTGATCTTGATAGGGTGGATCCTTGCTCCGGCTTATGCTGTGGTGGCTGCAACGCTTAGTTTGCATCAAATAAAGAAATAAGAGCTGGCAGTTGACAATTTGCAGTTGACAATTTGTTTTCAACGCTTCTGTAAATTGCAAACTATAATTACGTTCAATGTCTTCAACTGTATATTTAATTCCAACCATTTTAGCTGAAGGACAAATTGATTGTTTGCCCAGGTACATTTTAGATGCAGTAAAAGGTTGCTCTGTATTTTTTGTGGAGAATGAGCGAACTGCACGGCGCTATTTAAAACTGTTGTGGAAGGAAATGGTGATTGATGATTATGAATGGTTCAACATGAAAGACGTGAACGATGACGTGGCATCAGCTTTCAAACAAAAGATCAAAGAAGAAAAAAATATCGGTATCATCAGCGAAGCCGGTTGTCCGGGTGTTGCCGATCCTGGCCAACAATTAGCAGCCATTGCGCAGCAAATGAACATTGTTGTAAAACCATTAGTTGGGCCCAATTCTATTTTGCTTGCATTGATGGCGAGCGGAATGAACGGCCAGCATTTTCAGTTTGCAGGTTATTTGCCTATTGATATTGCGGAAAGAACGAAGGCAATTAAACATCTGGAATCAGAATCAAGACAAAGAAACTGCACACAAATTTTTATTGAAACACCTTACCGCAATAATCAATTGCTGGAAACGCTTACAAAAACATTGCACCCGCAAACAAAAATTTGTGTGGCGGTTGATCTTACGGCGGAAACAGAAATGATCCAAACCAAAACGGTTCAGCAGTGGAAAACAGCACTGCCGCAATTGCATAAACGGCCGACGATATTCTTATTGTTTGCAGAATGATTGCTGCTATTTTATTTAGAATGGAGATTCTGCAGGGGCTCAAAATTCTGCGTGTCGCTGGAGGCTCATGGAAGATTCATTAAATTCTTCCCCAATTCTCGCCGCTCTTGATCCGGTACATCGTCATTTCGCTCACATTGTATTTGTCCGCTAATTGCTTGATGGTCATACGGCGGTTTTGTTTATTGAGCAGGTCTTTAATTCTTCTTACCTGTGTGGCGTTTAATTTCAATCCTGTTTCACGGTTGGCCTGCCGTTGTTTATACGCCACCTTGGCTGGACTCTTTTGCTGATGATGGATCATTTTTTCCAGCGTTGCCCATTCCAGATTTTTTACGGAGTTATCGAGCTTGTTGTGATTTTTATGAATAACATACTTGTGTTTGGGTGAAGGCCGCTTCAAAAATAATTTGGCAATTTCACGATGAATGTAAAGCGTTCCCTTGTGACCGGGGCGATGAAGATTTAGTGTGCGATAGCCTGTGGTTAAGGAACCATTCAACAGCTTGCCATCTTTCAATACATCTTCTTTATAGCTTGCTATGCGGCCAAGCGATGACACCGCATAATGATTACGTAATTCTTTACTTCCGCTAAAGGTTAGCGGCTTCCATACTTCACCAGCCAGCTTTTTGATCATGATACCATCGTTTATCGGAATAACGGCTCCTCAGTGAAGTAGTTGTAAAAAATTTATGCCGGGGTACTGTCCCGATCTAGGAAACTACCAATACACAAGGCTAACTTATTTACGCGTTCTTATTTTATAGATGAATTTGATGGCTCTTTAGCTATGTGGGTCTGTTGTGGCTGTTCTCCTCCGGCGGGAGTTAGAGGGGGCCGGGCTTTATCATTTTTAAAAACTGATCTTCTGTAATTATTTTTACTGTATTGATCTTCTTTGCTTTTTCCAGTTTACTTCCGGCATCTTCACCAACAACCAAATAGTTAAGCTTGCTGCTAACGCCGGATACAATCGTTCCTCCGTTTTGTTCTACCATTTCCTCTGCTTCACTACGCTTTAGTTTGGCAAGGGTTCCGGTAAAAAGAAAACTCTGTCCTGTAAAATTGCCTGTGGCAGAAAACTCTTTCTTTTCATTTTTTAATTGAAGGCCCAAAAGTTCCAGTGCGTTGATGAGTTCTATATTTTGATCATTGCTGAAAAATTCAACAACACTGCCCGCTACTTTCGGACCCACGTCTTCTAATTTTTGTAGCGCTTCTTCATCAAAATTTTTGAGATCGAGTAAATGGTCAACAGCATGTGCCAGTGTTTTGGCCATGGTTTCACCAACATAGCGAATACCCAATGCATAGATCAAGCGATGCAGGGGCTGCTTCTTTGAACTTTCGATTGCCGTTTTCAAATTCTCAATTGATTTTTTTCCGAAGCCTTCCAACTGGCTGATGGCTTCATAATCCAATTGATAAACCTGCGGAATGGAAGTGAGCAATCCAAGTGTATAAAATTTTTCAATAATGGCCGCACCCAATCCGCGAATGTCCATGGCATCTTTTGATGCAAAATGAATAAGGCGTTCCAGCACCTGTGCAGGACAATTGATGTTGATGCAACGCCACGCCGCTTCATCAGGTGATTTGTATAACTCGGTACCGCAGGAAGGACAATGGTTTGGAAATTTAATTGGCTTTTCATTGCCATTGCGCAGTTCCGTTAATGGTTTTACAATGTAAGGAATTACATCACCGGCTCTTTCCACCAGCACGGTATCGCCAATGCGAATATCTTTTTCGCGGATCACATCTTCATTAAAAAGAGAAATAGATTTAACGGTAACGCCACCAATGTGAACGGGTTCTATTTTGGCAACCGGACCAATATTTCCGGTTCTTCCCACCTGGTATTCCACACCAATTAATTTACTGGTAGCTTGTCTTGCTTTGAATTTGTACGCAATGGCCCATCGTGGATGATGCGAGGTCATTCCCATTTTGTCCTGCAAGGCAAAATCATTTACCTTGATCACCATTCCATCAATTTCATAAGGAAGATCATCACGCTGGCTCTCGAAATTTTTGCAATAGTCAACAACGGCTTCAATGCCTTTCAACACTTCTTTTTCTTTATCGGGACTGCGAAAACCTAATTCACGAAGCATTTCCAGGGTCTGTGAATGCGAATGAATATCAGCCGATCCATCTGTCAACGTGTAATAACTAACATGATAAACGAAGGCTTCCAGCTTTCTTCTTCTCACTTCAGCAGGATCTTTAATTCTTAATGTTCCTGCAGCAGCGTTTCGGGGGTTAGCTAATGGAGCAAGGCCTTGTTCGGTCAACGATTCATTAAATTTTTTAAAATTGTCTTTGTTGATCAAAACCTCGCCGCGGATTTCTACTGTTTGTAATCCGTACTCCGAAAACTTTGCAGAAAGAGGAATCGTCCTGATCTGTTTGATATTCGTTGTAATATCATCACCCTGCACGCCATCGCCGCGGGTAGCGCCTCTTACCAGGCAATCATCTTCATAGATCAAAGAAATGCTGGCGCCATCGAACTTTGGTTCTACACAATATTCAATTTGGTTTAATCCTGTAAGCTCTCTTGCTCTTCTATCAAAATCAATTAAGTCTTCGCTGTTATACGAGTTATCCAACGATAACATGGGAACCAGATGTTGCACCGTAGGAAATTCTTTCGTCAGTCCTTTGGCTACACGTTGCGTTGGTGAATCCGGAACAATTAAATCAGGGTTCTCATTTTCCAAAGCTTCGAGTTGTTTGTATAAGCTATCGTACTCAAAGTCGGAGACCAGCGGATCATTTTGAACGTAGTAACGGTGTTCGTGAAAACGCAAAACTTCTCTGAGGTCTTCAATATCTTTTGTGTTGATGTTATGTGTTTGTATTTTCTTCAGGAACGCAGTGGTTTTGTTCTGAAGCTCTTTGGTCCGGTCGTTTGCCATGCTGTAAAAATAAAGGCTAAAAAATTTCTTTGCACCAAGAACACGGCAGCTGCCATTCCGGTTGTGTTTCACCGTTCCCTGTCGGGAGCTACGGTTAGGACTATAAGTATTCAAATCAAATCAGGAGTCTTTTTGGGGACGCCGTGGAGACATCGAAATAAATCCTCTTCTCCCGGCACCTTCCGCAGATATCTCTCTGTAATACCAGTTTTTTATTTCAAAAATTCCTTAGCTATTTTCTCATAGATGTTGAGTATCGTTCTGATTTTTTCTTCAAGGAAAAGTAAATCAGCAGTGTGTGTATGGTAATCATCCTTATATCGTGCATTGATATAAGCCTTTTGCAGAAGCTGAAATAATTTTTCGCTTTTCCCATCGCTGCTTTTAAAAATTTCAGAAAACCGGTGATAAAACATGGAACAGAACCTTAAAAGTTTATCCAGGCTATGAGTTGCAATTTCAAGTCCTGTTAGCAGTAACAGCAATGATCTTAAAATTTGCTCAAGGGACTGGTGGAGCATAAATGCAGCCATTTTATTTTGCTCTCTTATTCTATACAGGTCTGCTCCTGCTAAAAACTCCACTGCCTTATTTTGTCCCTGGGCAAACACGGATTCAATTTTGTTCCGCTGCTCTTTATCACAAGCTCTCTCGAATTCTTCCATTTCCATTTCCTTCCGGGTGTAAACTAATGAGTTGCCTTTCACCAGGGTAAGGGCAAATGGGTGTCCTTCTTTTATCCAGTCAGTAAATTGTTCCGTGTCTAAAACAATGGCTGTAGTAGGAATAGAGTGTTGCAGCTTTCCTTCAATTTTATCCTGCATTTCCATATTCGGTGACTTACCCGCTCGTGGAACTACCACCAGTACATGGTAGTGTGAGATACGTTTCGTTGCGATCGGTCGGCTGGTAAAAACATTTACAACATGATGAGAGCTAATAGTTGCTGCAAGAAGAAATATCTTTTCGCATTCAACCGCACTCAGGATTTCTTCGGCTAAGATTTCTTGCTCCGGTTTATTCTCCCGAAAAAAATAACTGAAGTCTTCGTATGATTCACAATTCATGTTGTGGTATTTTTTGCCTGCTTCTTTTTGTGCAAAAGTTCAACTGCCTTAATAAAAAGTTTAGTGTATTCGCAGAAAAGGATCATATTAAATCTATCTCTTCCTTTCTCCGAACTTTCGATTTGATCTGAGGTTAACGCCCCTAAAAGAAGTTCATCTATTTCTCCTTCGCAATCCTCAAACTGCCATCCCATAAAGTATTCACGGATAATTTCCCAGGCCATTTTTTTAGAGGGCTTATTTTCCAGGTTCAGTCTAAGCTTTGTAATAGTTTCATTCATAAACAAAATGGTTTCAAAACTTTACCGCAATCATTTTTTTGACCCCGACCATCTTTTTATATGAACAGTGTAATTCTCTTTGAGTTTTTTTAAATAGCTTTTCTCAAAATCCTTGAATTGCTCTTTAAAAATGGTAAGCTTATTATCTATCGAAGAAAACCATTCAACAATGCCCGCATCTTTAAATGATCGAAGCAGGTATATAGTGCTTTCATGCTTAAGAAGAAAGCTGCATATGGGTTCAATATCTTTTATAGGTTTTCCCCCGATCAAAATTTCAATGCTCATCTGGTAAAAGCGGGCATATTCCGATAGATGAAATTGCACTTCGGGAACATCTAATGCCACCTTAACTTTCTCAGTATAGCTTTTTTGAGGCGGTCTCCGTTTAAGATACCTGTGGTGCCAGAAGCTATGTGTAAATACATGTTGCCCTTGTAACAGTGGAAGGATCCGAAGCCAGTATGCCAGTAGTTTAGATGTATGCTGTGGTCTTTGTTCTGCTGTTTCTTCCTCTTCCTTAAACAATTCGGGAAGGCCTTCCACTTCTTTATACAGGTCCAAACAAACTTCATTAAGAAGTTTTTGTTCTGCCGTATGCAAAGACTCATGTTCTTTTTCAAGACCGCTTAAAAACCTGCCGAAACCCTTTATTTCTGTAGCGGCTTTGTTGTACCGGCCTAAACACGGCAAAACAAAAGGTAGCATATAAGGTTTTCGGGGAACCAGGATCATATAACATAGGGATAACTCGCCTCTTGGTGTGCTGAGCGATATTTCTTTGGAAGGAAGCCTGAAAACATCTTGCAGGTTTATTCGTATTCTGTTTCGGGTAACCAGGTGCACGAAGCCTAATTGTTTTTTAGGCTGTATTTCCAGGCCGTTGTTTGTGTTTTTAAAATCAAAATGCTTTTTGTTGGCAAATGCTGTTTTTACCAATCCTTTCGGGGCATAATCCCGGAAGTAAGTGGTTTTAGGAGAATAACATATCAGCTTTGAAAGCACCTTATAGGCATGAAGGCAAAGTTTTTCTACCTCCTTGCCGCAGCTGCAGGCTACGGACAAGCTATCTTTTTCAATGATAAAGGAAAGTTTATAGCTGCTTTTGCCATAGCTGCATTGAAGTTCAAGCCGCTTGCCTTTGAACCTCAGAAAATGCAATTCAGGATAGGACCAGTCTCTTTGCCTTAAAGTTTTTTCGCTAACATTCTCAAGCAATAGCTCGTTGGTAAGGATGTATTCATCGTTATCCAAACGAATGGAAAAATAGTCACTTGAGTGGCGAAGGCTGCCTCCACTTCCGGTAGTTGTTATAGTGTTTACGGGAGCCATAATTTCGTTTACTCTAAATTGCCGTCTTTCATAGGGATATTTTATTCCGTTTACAGGTAGTTTAGAAGGAAATCCTATCTTTAAAGGGATAATTTATACCAGTTCAACAACGCTATTTTTGCACATGACAACCACTATTGAACCGAAGATGATACACCAGGGAAGGAATATTAAGCGTTTCCGTGAAATGCGCGGATTAAAGCAGGAAGGATTAGCTATGGAACTTGGAGAAGATTGGAACCAGAAGAAAATATCCTTGTTAGAGCAAAAAGAAGAAGTTGAACCCGAATTGCTTGAACAAGTGGCAAGAGTTCTAAAAATACCTGTTGATTTAATAAAAGAATTTGATGATCAGGCTCCGGTTAATTATTACAATACATTTCAGGATAACAGCGTAAATCAGGGTGCCGTTGGGTCAAATAATTATAATTGCAATTTTAACCCACTTGACGAATTAAAGAAGGCTATCGAAGAGAACAGAAAACTCTACGAAGCAAATAAAGAGCTATATGAACGCTTACTTCAAAGCGAAAGAGAAAAAATGGAATTGCTGAAGTCTTCACAAAAAAATGGATAGAGTTTTGTCTGCTCTGCGGATAGCTATGTGCATAGCTTTGTGGGGAGACTCTGTGCTTATAGATATGGGTGAAGATTATTGTTGACAAATCACGGGGTCAACAAGCCAGACCCCGTGCGGACATGAAAACTTGGAAAGTGTAAGGGATTATTTTAATGCTTTAAACATCTGCTCAATGCATTTTTTCTTCTGCTCCAGATTGGGATGTACGTATAAATTCAAGGTGGTGCTGATATTGGAGTGCCCCAGAATAACACTCACTGTCTTATAATCGCATTTACTTTCGATGCACCTTGTAGCAAAGCTGTGGCGCAGTCCATGAAACTTTAGCTGAGGCAAATCCAATTCCTTCATAAACTTCTTATAATAACTTCTATATGTTCTTGGTTCAGTGGGTTTGGCATCATTGGTTAATACAAAAAACGTGTTGTTTACCACTTTTTTTACAGGTTTCAGCATCTTTAGCAAGTCACGGCTCATAGGAATTTCACGAATAGAATTTCTTGTTTTGGGAGTATCGAGTACTAATTCTGTCTTGCGGATTCCTTCCTCAATTGTATAGATACGCTGTATGGTTCTGCGTACGCGGATGATGTCGTTTTCTATATCAACATCTTCCCAGGTAAGGGCACATATTTCACCTATTCGCATTCCTGCACTTAGACAGATATAGATGCCAAGATTTCGAAAGGTAAAATGTTCCTGCACATAGTTCATGAGTTTTTTCTGATGCGTTCTGCTCAACACTTCAATATTGCTTTTTTTGTGTTCTGTAGGGAATTGAATATCGAATTGACGATGTTCAATCCATCTGTGTTTAACACCGAACTTCAACACCATTTTTAAAACAATTAAAATGTCTTTTACGGATTTTTGACTAAGCCCTTCCTGTAATTTTTGAAAGACGAAAGCTTGCACTACCGCTTCATCAACATTGTATTTGTTACCAAATGCAGGCAACAAATGATTCTCAATTAAAAGCATGTAAGCCGAGAACGTAGATTTTTTTACGTACTGCTTTTTGTCCGCTTTCCATAATTCAGTGATTCCTGAAATTGTTTTTTGTTCAGTCATAAATTTCCTTTTTAAATGAATAATGATTAAGCTGAACAAATTAGTAGCATTTGAGAATTAAGAACTCAAAGGCTCTAAGGTTCCAAATTTGAGATTTAAGAAGTTTGAGGGTGAATGGGAAAAGAGAAAGTTGGGAGAAGTATCAGAAAAAATAAATAGTGGAAAAACGCCTTTGGGTGGTGAATCTGTATATCAAAATGAAGGTGTATTATTTATAAGAAGTCAAAACGTTAATAAAGATAAGTTAGAACTTGAAAACTCAGTATTTATTTCTGAGGAAATTAATAAGGAAATGAAAAATAGCATTGTGCAACCTAATGATATCTTATTGAATATTACAGGAGCATCATTGGGCAGAAGTTGCGTTGTTCCTAATGATTTTGAAATTGGAAATGTAAACCAGCATGTATGTATAATAAGAATAAACAAAGAATATAATCCAAGGTTCATTCAACCTTTTTTTTCGTCAGATAGAGGACAGAATATTTTTAAAAGTTTACAAACCGGTAGCGGTAGAGAAGGATTGAATTTTGAAAACATAAAAAATATT
>JAICTW010000624.1 GCA_025936195.1 Flavisolibacter sp. | reverse complement strand
TTGGTGCGTAGAGACACAAGATTTGCGTCTTTCAGCAGTTTGGTTTTGCAAAGTTTTAAACAGGCGAAGCCTTAAATTTGCCCTTCCCTAACGATTGCCCGTTGTTGAATATTGCCTTTTGGTACAAAGGCTGAACTATGTTTGCAAAATTTTGTGAACTGCAGATCATGATTGAATTATGATGTGTGATGATGGAGTTATGAGAAATAGGAATAAGGCAATATTATGTGGTGATCGCCATTGCTACTGTTGAACTTTGCTTGCGACGCTCCATTCAGGGTCCGGTAATTCTTATCATCACTTTCAACGTTTACAACTGCTTACAATCGGTAATGAATGTTAAGCAATGCCGAATAGAATTACAGGATGTAAAAGAGTGCGACGCAGCAGAGGGTCAATAGTAGTAATGCAGATGGGCAAATAATTGAAATCATAAATATTGAAACAAGAAATTTTAATGGAGTACAATTTCAAAAATATTGAAGAGAAGTGGCAGCTAACATGGAGGGAAGAAGGTGTTTACCAGGTGCCGAATGATTCTTCCAAACCAAAATATTATGTGCTGGATATGTTTCCTTATCCGAGTGGCGCAGGCTTGCATGTGGGACATCCTTTGGGTTACATTGCATCCGACATCTTTGCCCGATACAAAAGACTGAAAGGATTTAATGTGCTTCATCCAATGGGCTATGATGCTTTTGGTTTGCCTGCGGAGCAATATGCCATTGAACACGGTGTGCATCCTGCTGTGAGCACGGCAAAAAATATAGCCACCTTCAGAAGCCAGTTGGATAAAATTGGATTTTGTTTCGACTGGTCAAGAGAAGTGAATACGTCCAATCCTCACTATTACAAATGGACGCAATGGATCTTTTTGCAATTGTTCAAAAGTTGGTACAACAGAAAAAACAATCGCACCGAACACATTGATACTTTAATTAAAATTTTTGAAGAAGAAGGAAATCGCAATCATCCGGTGCCGGATGCAAAATTTGAAATTCGCAATGAAAGATTTGAGGTACTGAATGGAAAGTTTTCTTCAGATCAATGGAAATCGTTTGATGAGAAAATGCGACAAGATATTTTGATGGAATATCGCATTGCCTATTGTGGTTATGGCGAAGTGAATTGGTGCGAAGCATTGGGAACAGTACTTGCTAACGATGAAGTAGTGAATGGTGTAAGTGAACGTGGTGGTTATCCTGTGGTGAAAAAGAAATTGCGTCAATGGTATTTGCGCATTACAGAATATGCCGACCGTTTGTTACAAGGTTTGCAAACGGTTGATTTCAGCGAACCCATGAAAGAAATGCAAAGCAACTGGATTGGAAAAAGCAGTGGTGCTGAAATTGATTTTAAAATAGAAGCCCCCTCTAACTCCCCCAACGTGGGAGAACCCAACACACAGGCCTTGCTTACTCAAAATGCAAATAATAATTCAGCCTCTTCGAAAGGCGAGGTTAGTGCGGCTGACTCTTCCTCCGTTGGGGGAAGCCGGATGGGGCCCGTTCTCCGCGTTTACACAACCCGCCCCGATACCATCTTCGGTGTTGACTTCATGGTACTGGCTCCCGAACACGAAATAGTGGAAGCCATCACAACACCTGAACAAAAGCAAGCGGTAGAAGATTACATTACTTATGTAAAAAGCCGCAGCGAAAGGGAACGCATGGCGGAGAAAAAAATTAGCGGTGTATTTACCGGCGCTTATGCATTGAATCCATTCGAAAATAAAAAAATTCCAATCTGGATCTCTGAATATGTATTAGCTGGTTATGGAACCGGCGCTATTATGGCCGTACCTAGTGGCGATGAAAGAGATCACAAGTTTGCAAAGTATTTCAATTTGCCAATCACCAATATTTTAGGCGATGCTTATAATGGCGAAGAAGCCAATCCAACCAAAGATGCTGTGTTGCACAACAGCGGATTTTTAAATGGAATGGTGATGCGAAATGCCATTGACGTTGTCATCAACAAGCTGGAAGAAATGGGCATTGGTAAACGCAAGGTGAATTATAAAATGCGTGATGCCGCATTCAGCCGCCAGCGCTATTGGGGCGAGCCTTTTCCAATAAAATGGATTGATGGTATTGCTGTTCCGTTGGATGAAAGTGAATTGCCATTAAAATTACCGGAAGTAGAAAATTATAAGCCCGGACCCGAAGGCGAAGGGCCCTTAGCGAATATTGATAGCTGGACTGACCAGCATTTAGAAACGAACACCATGCCCGGTTACGCCGGAAGCAGTTGGTATTTTTTGCGTTACATGGATCCGCACAACGACAAAGAATTTTGTGATAAGAACGCATCTGATTATTGGAACCAGGTGGACTTGTATGTTGGAGGAACCGAACATGCAGTTGGGCACTTGCTCTACAGCCGCATGTGGGTAAAAGCTTTGTATGATCTAGGATTAATTGGTTTTGATGAACCGTATAAGAAGTTGTTGAATCAGGGGATGATACAGGGGAGTTCAAGATATGTTTTTAGATTAGAATTTACTCTTGCAAATGATCAGTCAATTCAGAATTATACTCCCAATCCGCCAATTTTTGTTTCAAAATACAATCTGAGAGTTACGCTTTCACCAGGATCCAATCCTCCAGAATAATAGAAATATGCTTCATCATCATCAATAGATCCACGTGACCAGTAATAGTCACTTTC
>JAICTW010000196.1 GCA_025936195.1 Flavisolibacter sp. | reverse complement strand
AGTAGCGGCGCTTGTGATAACACCCTTGACGATCACCTGCGCTTTCATTGAAGAAAAGGAAATCAATAAGGCCACCAGGAAAAACTTTGATTTTATATTCCGCATTAGAACTTGCATGTTGGTTATAAGAAGTTAGGTTAATCAGTTTTAAAATTCAGGTTCAAGCCGTATATAATCGAGCGTTAAACGATTGGCTGCTGCTGATGTACTCTTGGCTGCAGTAAGAAATATATCCAGCGTACCGTAAGCATCCTGTGTATATTCTCCCAAATACACTTCGCTGTAATCATTTGGCGCCACTGATTTGTACCCAAATGTTGATGATGTTCTTGTACCCATCGCCAGTTTTTGGCTATAGGCAATTGGATCTACCGCACCGTTAACGCTTATGGTATCATTGACTGCTCTCCAATACACTTTATATTTTGCGCTGGGTAAATTGAATGCCTGATACAAAATATTCAACTCCGACTGTCCATGATTGTAAAGAGAAATATCATTGAATAACTGACCCGTGTTCGGATCTCGTCTCAGCCGGTAGAATGTAGTGCTCCTTACATCAACCGGTGTACCATCAGGACGGAAAAATCCTCGTGGATTTTCACCCTGTATTACTATGTTTTGGATTTTCTCTTTAGTAACAAAATCCAGCTTGTTCATAACATAGGCCACACCATTACTTAAACGGATGGTTTGTCCAATATCATTTTTGTTGATACGAATGGGTACGCCAAATTTTGAAATTAAAACAGAAGGCAGTTGATCAATAGTGTACAAGCTGTCAACAATAACATCCTGTAACACTTTCATTGTAGCCAGATCATTTGTACTATCCACGGAACCCGTTTTATAAAAAGCGGCCAGCGAATCCACTTCTGTCTTTAATGCATTATCATTTAAAATGAAAAATGTGTACTGCTTGTCTTCATTCTTCAAATCATAAACTGTATTGTTGAAACGGTTGGCTGTAACCAAACCGGTTCCGGGCCTGTAAACAGGCAATCCTGTTGCGGAACTGATGCTGTCAATGATGGCAAGATTTGGATCCTGATAGGTATAGTTCTGTGAAGCAATGAAAGCACTTTGCTTGTATTGTGCGGTTGTATTGTTCACCAATTCCCATGCACTTTCTGCAGGAGGCACTGCTCTATCAATCAGGTGTAACACACCATTTTTTGCAGAGAGGTCTGCTTCTGTGATCGTAGCATCACCAAATTTCTTATTCAAAAAATCTTCCCTTTTTCCATTCAGCAAAGGCACACGAATATTGGTTTGCGCCATGCTGGTGTAATAAGACTGATAAGAAATATGATTGGACAAAAAAGCTCTGAGCTTTGCCGTATCGGATACAATGGAAGGATCCAGTGATTGCAAAGCGTCATTAGTAGGCGCCCAAACTGTAAAGGTTTTGGATGAAGCCAGCAGTTTATCCAAACCTGTTTTTGCAAGATATTCGGAAAACCTACTGAGGTTTTGCTGCTTGCTTATCTCCTGAAACAAGGTTTCGTTTGATGAGGGAGTAACGGCTTTGTTATGCTCATCCCATTTTTTACATGCAGCCAACGTTATCAAAGCAAATGAAACAAAAACCAAACTATGTTTTATTGTAAACCGCATTCGTTTATTATTTGTTTTAAAAAATTACTACGGAACCATCTCTTTTAAATCTTGTGTTTATCTGGTTCATGTTTACAGGAATAAAATGGATCATGTCTAGATTATTGGTGCTCTGTCCACCTCCGGTTAACGCTTCAATTCTGAAAATGTGGCGATCGGTTGTTTTTACATCTACTGTACCGAGTAAACGTCCGGCCATATAATTGTTATTGGATTCAGCAGCGTAATGCTTCCAGCCCAAAGCTTCCAGTTCGCCATCTGTTCCCGAAGGAACCGTTTCCTCGAAGTCAAACAATCTTGAGAAAGGTTCTCCATCAAATAAAGTGCGCAGAGGAAATGCCGGATTCCGGCTGGACGATTTTTGCTGACGATAACAAATCCATACTTTATATTTTCCCTTTACCAGCAATGGCGTTCTGAACTCAAACCATTTGCTTCGTGCAGAATTGGTCAACCCGATAGGAAGTGTGAGATAATCTCCATAGTTCATAAAAAAGTTACCTGAGTTTGGACCTGAATACTTATAACCAACAGGCTGCATGGTAGCGGTATTCTCCCATTGAATATCCTGTATGCTTCCCGGCGCAAAATCAAAATTTGCTTTACGGAAAACAGAAGCCAGCTTTCTCACTTCAGGAAAGTCTGCAACATCCCAATATACAGCAACCGGCTGCCGGTTTTTAATAGCAAAATGTGCAGTAGCTGTATGCATTACACCATTGGTTGCAGAATTATCACTACTGCCCCGATCCAAAGGAATTCCATTTTCATGCACACCATTAAAATCAAGATCGTTAAGCAATACGGTTTGTCCGGATAATTTTGGTGATAACACTTCCAAAGGAGCAAGTGTAGTTAATGAAGTTGCAGTAACAATATCGGCAAGATAATTTGCTCCGGGATTTATGTGATAGGCCACATATAAATGCAAACTATCGTTTGTCTTTAACGGATCTCCGGTTTGTGAATATTTTGCTTTTAAATCAGCAAAGCTGTAAATCGTTGAATCCGCCAATGCCTGATTGGTTTCAGCAAAAACGGTTAGAAATCTTCGTGTAGTGTCCGGATTATTTTCAATGTTCAGGGAATCATAATATCCTGTTGCTTTTAATGCTTCCGTAAAGATGGAATACTTAGGATCCTGTTCGATCATCTTTGCCAGCGTCAGTGTTGCCGGCTTCAATACGTTATCAATGCCGTGTATCAATCCATTGCCGGTTCTGATATTGGGTTCAATAACCAATGCCTGCCTGTTGATACTGAATTTAGAAACACCATTCACATTATCTACACCTGTGACCAAAAATTGTCCGAGCATGGTTTCTCTGGGAAGCTTACCGTCCTTGAACTGACTTGTGTTAATGGTATCTTCCAGCAAATGAAACTTTACCAGCGTTTTAAGATCATTGACATCCACTGCATCAATGGAAGTTTTATTGCTTTGTTGCAGCCAGGCTTTTACGGCATCATTGGTTGGAGCAAACAAGGTGTAAGAACCATAGGCATTTAAAAAACCTGCATAGCCTGTCTTATCCAATATTTTCGTCATCAGCGAAAACGTATCGGGATGCTCCACCAAATACTCATAAATATTTACGTCAGACGTTGTTGTCTGAACGATATCAATCTTTTTACAACTGTTATAGCCAACAATGCTGGTAACAACTGCTAAAGCAAAGATTAGTCTTGAAAAATGTTTATTCATAACAAAACGAATAACGAATTATTTATAAAATGGATTCTGTATTAGATTTTTATCGGTCTGCAATTCGTAATCATAAATCGGGAAGTAATGGCTGTTTTTGTCTTTAGCTTTTGCAATGGCCGACTGCTGCCTGTCCGGAGGAACACTGGTTGCAATCATCCCCAATAAAAGATCTAACCGTTGATAGTTATTTCTTTTTGCATTGCGCAATACATCGTACCAACGCTTTCCTTCGAAAGCGAATTCACGGGCCCTTTCTTCCAGAATAAAATCGGAAATACCTTGCTTGTCTGTTGCTGAAGGAGCTCTATCCGTTTGCGCCAGCGCATGTCCTCTTTGACGGACCATGTAAACGATATCCAATGCTTCCAGTCCCCTACCATCTAATTGTGCCAGTGCTTCTGCTTTCATTAACAATACATCTGCATAGCGGTAAACGATCCAGTGCGCATACGACTGATCGGCTGCTCTTGAGGTATTGGCATCCACTCCCACATACTTCCAGATCAAACCATCCGTTGCACGGACCGCAGCGCCATCACCGCGAATATCTTTATTGGTGTCATCAATATAATCCACTGTGTACATATCTTCCATCACAATGGAGTTGGCAATGAAACGCGGACGGGAACGGAATATGGTGTAGAATGTATTGAGCTTTTGCTGATCATACTGGAACTCGAAAATGCTTTCGTTTGAATTGCCGTTGTAATAAAGCGTCTGGTACCATGAATTTGTTCCTGCCACCAACCCAAACTGGCCGGAGTTAATGATCTTATCGCAGGCAGTAATGCATTCATTATACTTTTCCATCCACAGGTAAACATCGGCCTGAATAGCATTAACTGTATACCTTGTTATTCTTCCTTTATCAGAGGCACGATCGCCATAGCTCAACACAGCATCCGGCTCGGATTCATTGAGGTCTTTAAGAATTTGAGCCAATACTTCCGTATCGGTATTTTTTGGCAATTGCTCCAGGTCTTCATCGCTTGCCGTAGCTTTTAAAACTAACGGTACATCTCTGAAGCTTCTCACCAAATAGAAATACATGAGAGCACGTAAGGTTTTGGCTTCCGCCAGATAAGCATTTAATTGCTGTTGTGAAATTGTTTTGTCATTATCCAAAACCTGGGGACCAAATTGAATAACGGTATTACAATAGTTAATGGTTCTGTAAACACTGCGCCAGTTTACAATGGAATTACTTGACACAATATTGTACTCCATAATGTCTATGTCTTCGTTGGTCGCACTGGTGGTCGGCGTCAGCATATCGCCTCTTAGTTCTCCCCATAAAAAAAGGTATTCCGCCAATGCTCTGTCGCTAACACCGCTGGGAGGGCCTAACAAAGAAGCATAGCATCCCATTACAGCAGCGTGCAATTGTTCTTTTGTTTTCCAGAAATTCTGGCGAATGATGCCGTCCTGCGGTTTCAGATCTAAATATTTTTTACAGGAAAAAACAGTGGACGTGAGCACCAGACAGGCGAGGTAAAAGAATATTTTTTTAAGTAGTCTCATTGTATGCTGAATAATAAATTTTAAAAACTACCGGTAATTCCCAGTGTGAATTGTTTTACAGGCGGCGTCATGGAATAATCAATGGCCACCCTGAACGGATCATTGCCACGCATGCTTACTTCAGGGTCCTGGCCGGTGTAATTGGTCCAGGTGAAAACATTTTCAACTGTAACATAAGCACTCAGGTTTTTGATCTTCATTTTATTAACCAGTTGTCTTGGAAATGTATAGCGAAGTGTTACCGTGCGGAAGCGGAGAAAGGAAGCATCTTCTACATAACGGTCGGAGCCTAACCAGTTATAACCACTTCCATAAAGGGCCCTTGGCATATCGGTAACATCACCTTCTTTGCGCCATCTTCTTAACACCGCTGTACTTTGGTTATCGTATCCATACATGTTGGTCGTTGTCATTTTTGTTCCGTTCACCACATCATAATCATAACGGTAATTGAAGAAGGCTGTTAATTTTAAATTGCCTTTGTATGTAATGCTTGATCCAAAGCCTCCTGTGAATTTAGGACTGCCATTACCGAGATAAACAACATCCATATAGTTGATGTTGCCATCATGGTTAATGTCGGCATACATGGCATCACCGGGTTGAAAGGTGTAATCGGTTGTTGGATAATTGAAGCGCATATAAACCGCTTGCCCGTTAGGCCCCACTATAGGAGCACCCTTGGCATCACGGGCTACGGTGGCATCTTTATCCTTATAAACACCTATGTATTTAAAGCCATAAAAAGAACCAAATGGATTATTTACCTGCATGAAAGTTTTGTAATCACCATTCCTGGTAATATTTCCTTTTTCTGTGGGATAGAACGGAGATATTTCACGAATGAGGTTCACGTTTCTGGCAATATTGAAATTGAAATCAATGGTCCATTTTTTGGTTTTGAACGGCACTGCATTCAATCCTATTTCCCAACCCTGGTTATCCATCGTGCCCACATTCATATTCACAGAATTAAAACCGGTGAAGGAAGATATTTGCAAACCGTTGAAGAAAAGATCCTTTGTTCTGTTCTTGTAAACATCCACATCAAGATTGAAACGGCTTTTGAACATGATGAGATTAAAACCAACGTTAGTACCAACAATGGTTTCCCATTT
>JAICTW010000304.1 GCA_025936195.1 Flavisolibacter sp. | reverse complement strand
CATGAGCTCATCTTTGATCAATGCACATTTCGGCGATAAAACAGATACGGCAACGTTTGCTACAGGATGCTTCTGGTGTACGGAAGCCCTCTTTGAAGAATTGAAAGGCGTGTTAAGTGTTACTTCAGGTTACTCTGGTGGAAGTGTTCCTAATCCTACCTATAAAGAAGTTTGTACAGGTGAAACCGGTCATGCGGAATGCGTGCAGGTTGTTTACGAGCCCGACAAAATAAGTTATGATGAATTGTTGGAGGTTTTCTTTGAGGTTCACGATCCCACAAGCCTGAACCGCCAGGGCGCCGATATAGGAACACAATACCGTAGCGCAATTTTCTATCGCAACGACGAACAAAAGCAAAAAGCAGAATACTACAAAAACGAACTGAATAAAAGCGGTGCTTACGACAAGCCGATTGTTACCGAAATCAGTCCTTTCTCTAAATTTTATCCTGCCGAAGATTACCATCAGGAATATTACGACAATAACAAAAACACCAACCCTTATTGCTCCATTGTTATTCGTCCCAAGCTGGAAAAATTTGAAAAAGTCTTTGCCAAAAAACTAAAAACAAACAATTAGTGTATATTGTTGGCGAGTTCAACTTATACCTATGAGTAAATTCATTGGCGCTCTTCTTTTTTGTTTTGCAATCCTTCTTTGCTCTGCTCAAAAAAAAGAAATTCCCTCTGTTGAAATTCTAACTTCAGGAACAAAATCTTCTTTACGTGGATTAAGCGTGGTTACCGATGAAATTGTTTGGGTTAGCGGCAGCAACGGCGCCATTGGCAAAACCACTAACGCCGGTAAAGTCTGGAAATGGTTTACCGTAAAGGGTTTTGAAAAAAATGATTTCCGCGATATTGAAGCTTTCGATGCTACTACTGCAATCGTGATATCAGTGGGTGAACCTGCTTACATTTTACGAACCGTTGATGGAGGCGAAACCTGGAAAGCAGTGTATGTAAATAAAACCAAGGGAATGTTTTTGGATGCCATGGAATTTTGGAACGAACAGGCTGGAATTGTGATCGGCGATCCTATTGATAAAAAATTCTTTGTGATAAGAACATTTGACGGAGGCAAAACCTGGAAGGAAGTTCCTGAAATGAACAGACCTGTTGCCGACAGTGGTGAAGCATGCTTTGCCGCAAGCGGAACCAATGTTCGTGCATTGGATAATGATGAAGCCGTTTTTGTTTCGGGTGGGTTGACCTCGAATGTATTTGTACGTGATCAAAAAATTCATTTGCCAATTGTGCAAGGACAGGAAACTACCGGAGCAAATTCTATTACGGTATGGAACCGCTATAAAAAAAATGGAGGCAACCAATTAGTTGTTGTTGGTGGTGATTTTCAAAAACCTGAATCCGATTCTTTGAATTGTTGCCATAGCACCAATCGTGGTAAAACATGGAAGTTGTCCAAAACACCTCCGCATGGTTACAGAAGTTGCGTTGAATATTTAGATCAAAAAATTTTGGTGAGCTGCGGATTAACCGGAGTGGATTATTCAATTGACAATGCCGATAATTGGAAATGGATCTCCAAAGAAAGTTTTCATGTGTGCCGCATTGCTAAAATCGGGAGAACGGTTTATCTCGCCGGAGCCAATGGAAAAGTGGCAAAGCTGGTGTATAAGTACAGCAGCAAAACTAAACAGGAATAAGACACTACATTCAACGGGTATCGAGCTCCGTTAGATTATTAGTTTGCATAAGTCTGGAATAAGCAATCACCTCAAAGTTATTTTAATTAATCCGAAGGATGGCATTACTATAGAACCGAAATCATTGAAGAAGGATAACTCCCAAACTCTGAAAGAGTGACATTAGAAGCCGTTGTAACCGAGAAATAGTTATATGCGGAACCTGTACATCTTTCTAATACCACTCCTTCGGAGTTAAGATCACTATTATAAAATCTTCTCTATAATAATGCCATCCCTTCGGGATTCACATAAATGATCAATGCTGTATGTAATTTTTCGCTTCTTATCTCGAATGCACTTTATTTACTACTTTGTTTCAATCAAAGAGATTTCATCTGAATGATTTCAATTTTCTTTTAACCTGTCCAAACTCACTGCAACCTTCAAAAACAAATTAACTTTAGAAGAAAGATGCTCAGTTGCATACACCCAGTCGAAGCCCAATCCGAAGCTGCCGGGCAGTTTTGTATTTGACTTGGATAGCGATGAGGACAAAATATTGGTGAAGACACCAACATGGTAAGAAGGCGAATTTTGTGTACCAAAAATGGCTACCCAGTAAGGAACAGGATTGAACCGTTTGTAAAACATTGGAAAGGAAACAGCCATCCGGTATTTAAAAAAGTTTTCCTTAAGCGTTCCGTAGCGACCATCAAAATCCTGAAGAGCAATGACATCAGGCCGCATTGTGATTTTTGAAATCTCTTGATACGAAAGAAGATTGTGGTCATTCCAAGTGCTGCTTACTGAAGTGAACAACGATACTGCTTTCCTCCATTTTGTGTTCCCGTTTTTATTTCTGAAAAATAAAGTGTAATTGCCTTCTGCGCCATAGCTAACCGGATAGTATTTTTCCGCAAAGCTTTTTACCGTATCGTACAATTTAATATTGTCAACATTAAAAAACGCATTAACGCCCCAGGCATGAGCCGGTTTATTTTTTGATTGATCAATCGCATGGAACTGTTCAATTGAATTTTGGTAACCAATCTTAACTCCTGCTCCCGGACGAATGTCTTTTAATTTTTCAATGAAAGGAAAATCGCCGGAGTTGAGAACAGATACTTGAAGCAGCATCCCGGAAAATTGATTATCGCCTTTCTCTTTTGAATTGAACACATAAGAAGCAGAAACGGGTGTTCTTCTGTTGAATTGCAATCTTGCATCCTCTTTTGAATAGAATTGAAAGACCGGCTCGCCCTTACTGTCCACGGCAACTTCCTGACCATAACTAAAAGAAATAAAAGACAAAAAAACAAAAGACAAAAAACAGCTCCTCATAATAGTTGATTTTGAAAACGATTTGCAAACATAAAGCAAGTGAAAAACTATTCGAACTTTGCTGGATCATGGATGAAAAAATAAAATTCATTGCTGATGTTCATCTTGGAAAATTAGCGAGACTATTACGTTCGTTAGGCTTTGATACAGCTTATCAGAATTCCTTTTCGAATAAGGAACTGATAACCATCAGCCGGGAACAGGACAGAGTCTTGCTATCGAGAAATAGTTCTTTGACTAAGAACGATCAGGTTAAAGCTTTCATTCTAACAAGCGAAGATCCGTTGACACAACTGAAGCAGGTGATTAGCCAGTTTCAACTAAACGATCAGCTCCATCCTTTCACTGTATGTACTGTTTGCAACGGTGCGCTGGAAAAAGTTCCGAAAGAAAACATTGTTCATTTACTTGAGCCAAATACAATGCGTTATTTCAATGAATTCTGGCAATGCAATCATTGTAAACGCATTTACTGGAAAGGCTCACATTACGAACGAATGTTGAAAACAATTGAACGCATCGTTTCTTCAAAATTTGAACTTTGATTAGCTTCAAAGAAAAAAAATTATGACTACCCAGGAAGTTGCCAAACGACTAATTCAGTTATGCCAGGAAGGAAAATGGGAGGAAGCACAAAAAGAATTATATGCCCAAGACGCTGTCAGCATTGAGCCACATGCAGGCGGCGGGTTTGAAAAAGAAACAAAAGGCCTAAATGCCATTAAGGAAAAAGGAGAGCAATTTGAAACCATGGCTGAAAAACTACACAGTGTTTCCATTGGTGAACCGCTGGTCGTGGGAAACTCCATTGCATTTAAACTAAGCATGGATGTAACTATGAAAGGAAGGCCAAGAGAAAATTGGGAAGAAATTTGTGTGTACCAGGTGAAAGATGGCAAGATCATTTCGGAACAGTTCTTCCTATAAGAACAGAAAAAACATAGCACCAATTGCACTGAATTTTTGATTAACACTTTAAAGCCGTACTATTCTATTTAATGCAAGAATAAGCTATGATTTTACCTAAATAAAAACACTTCACGGTTTGTGAAGTGTTTACAAAAGATCAGAGTCTGTTTTTATTTTCTTTTTCTCAATTCAACTGCTCCTTTAAATTCCGGTGCCGACAGCACATCATTCACAGATTGCATCCTCACCGTTTCTCCTGATGTGGAAGCTATCCGGTATGCTCCTGTTGTAATATTGCTTATTGCACTTTGTAAACAGGATTCTGAAACATCGCCCCAGTCTTTATCCAGTCCATCGGCAACTGTACTATTTAAATCAAGACCGTTGAAATAATTTCCCTGTCCCTGGCTATTGGTTGAGCGGAACGAAACAGGAAAAATATACCAGTCTCCAACAGGTATTGGAAAGAAGCCAACGGGTTTCCCATACGTTTTATTGGGGCCTACCAATTGCACATTCATAAAAGGTTTCAGGTTGTTGATCAATAGTTCGCTAGCCGATGCGGTGCTATGGCTTACAATAAAATAAATGCGATTGAGATTTAAAGAACCAAGTTTTTGAAAATAATCAGAAACATTATAATCTGAATATTTATCGTTGTATTGTTCTTTCATCATCAATTGACCATTGGCAGAAGAAGGCGCCAGCCAGTCGGCCAGTTTTTGCTGAACCGTTACATAACCACCTCCGTTGTATCGTAAATCAATAAT
>JAICTW010000771.1 GCA_025936195.1 Flavisolibacter sp. | reverse complement strand
TTATATGATTGGCATTAATATCCAAACCAACACAAAATTTTTTTTCGCTATCGACTACTAAAGTAGCTGCCAGGCTTCCTAATGTTTCTGCCAGTGTAACCGAAGCGCCGCCATGTAAAATTCTCATTGGCTGAACGGTTCGATGGTCAACAGGCATCGTAGCTTTCAAATAGTCTTCACCTACTTCTGTTATCACAATACCAATATGATCTATCATTGTTCCAACCACTCTTTCTTGTGCTTGCTCCAGTGTATATGATTGATGCCAGATTGCCATAAGCAGTTTTAAATTCAAGTTACAATATCCAACTCCTTAATTTCTTTTTTATAGGCTGAAGGGAGAAGGATATTCTTTACCAGCGTATCCAAATTGAATTTGCGTGTAAGCTTATAAACCGGAACAGCAGGACGCAGCAAGGAAAAACTTCTGAATTGCAACAACTCTTTTACTTTATTGGGCACTACTAATATTTGTGATTCTACCAAAATGGCATACCGAACCGCACCCAAATTCTTTTTGTACTGTCTGAAAAGATCGATTGTGTGTTTGCTTCTTTGCAAGTCGTTGTTTAAATGTTCATCTCTTGCAGTCAGCCAGCTTTTATAATCAAAAGGGAGTTCTTTTAATTCCATTCGTACACCGGTACGATAAAACACATTGTATACTTCTTCTTTTTCCTCATCCGTAAGTTTCCTTTCCAGTAATTCAAATGAAGCAATGGAATAATGAATAAGCATAAACAAAACATCGCGGTACGACCAATCAGGAATGGAGAATCCTCTTTCTTTTTCAATTGCTTTGTGAATGAAATTTATTTTATCGATTGTTTGAAGTGCCTCTTCATTTTTTGCAAAAATGATTCCTCTTGCATAGGTTACCGTCGAAAAAAGTCTCCCGATGGGATCGGCAGGCAACTTACCGGTAAAATACAGCCAGTCAACGGCTTTGTTCAGTGCGAATTCTGCTGCGGCGCCGGCAAAGATGAAAAGCACAGTATCGCTTTTCCCCCATATCGTTCGCACAATTGAATCTTTTCTGACAAAATATTCCATAGGTAAGTTTCAGCAAAGATGATACAAATTTGATGTCGGCGGGAAATCGTAACTTTTAATGACTAAACCTTCGTTATGAAAAATATTTTCTTGCTGGCCGCAACTTTATTTTCTGTATTGTTTTCATTGGCACAAAAAGATTACAAGGTGGTTTTTGACCTGACAAGCAAAGATACCCTTGACCAAAAAACAGTGATTCGGTGGGTTAATGAAGTTGTCAAAGCAGAACCAAGCGCCCAAATAGAAGTAGTAATGTATGGACAGGGGCTTGCACTGGCAACTAAAGGAAGATCGCTTGTTGCCGACGATGTGTTGCAGTTGGCGCAAAACAAAAATGTTGCATTCAGGGTATGCCAGGTAGCAATGAAAAACCAGGGTATTGACCAGAGCCAGTTATTGAATGGTGTGGGTACCGTGCCTGATGGAATTTATGAAGTCATTTCAAAACAAAGAGAGGGCTGGGGTTATATCAAGGTAAAAAACTAAGCCGGAGACTTTTCGCATAAGTTCAGCATGGTTTGAGCTACGTGCAAAAGATCACGATATAAAGTGGGCTTTCTGAAAAAAGTGCATCCATGCCTTTGACAGAGCTTTACATCTTCTTCCCGCGATGATGTGGTAAAAATCATCACAGGAATATTCTTAAAATCATCTTTGCATTTTAACCATTGCAGTACTTCCTTTCCATCCATGACAGGCATGTTCAAATCCAAAACAATCAGTGACGGAAG
>JAICTW010000157.1 GCA_025936195.1 Flavisolibacter sp. | reverse complement strand
CGATGTAGCTATTGAACCAAGAATTTATTCTACCCTTTTATTAAGCAAGGCTTATCAGTTTGAACCGGCGCCTGAAGGTGTTGATCCCAAATACATCAAAGGCGGACAAGCCAATTTATGGACAGAACAGGTTTACAACATGCGTCATGCCGAATATATGACTTACCCGAGAGCACTCGCTATTGCCGAATCGGTGTGGTCGCCAAAAGAAAAAAAAGACTGGAACCATTTCTTTGGCAAAGTGGAGGTGCAGTTTAAAAGATTAGATGAAGCAGGAATCAAATATGCACCAAGTGTTTACGATCCGAAATTTGCATTGAGCCGCGATAAAGATGGAAAGCTGCAAATAGGAATGAAGATGGAAGTTCCTGATCTGACGATTCATTACACCTTCGATAATTCTTTCCCTGATTATTATTATCCAACCTATTCGGAACCGTTAACACCGCCGGAAGATGCTGTGATGATACGGGTGGTAACTTATAGAGGCAAGGAACAAGTGGGAAGAATGATCACAGCTTCCATTGCCGATCTGGAAAAAAGGGCAGGGAAGAAGTAACTGATGTAGGTTCAAATAAAATCTTCTTCTATTTTATAAAAGAGTTTCCATTGTTTGGCGCTGATGGAAGGTGTTTTGTTGTTGCAGCAGCTCAAATGAAATTGAATGATGATGTACTTAGCTGCATTGCTGCTATCATCGTTCTTTGAGTGCCACACTTAACTCCTTCTTTAATTCTCCTGACTTTCGCACATGGTGATCATGTGATTTACAATTTCATTCATGTAGGAAAAATCATAAGGCTTGGTTATGAATTCCACTCCCAACTGATTGAATAAAGCCCTGTCGCGGGGATTGAGGCTGGAAGTAAAAATGACAACGGGAACGGAATCTAATTTAAGATCATCCTTAATCTTCCTGTAAGTTTCTTTGCCGTCTAAAATGGGCATGTTCAGATCTAATACAATTAAGCTGGGGAGTTGCCTTTCTAACTGGCCTTTGCGCAAATAATCCAAAGCCTCTATTCCATTTCCGGCAAAGATGACGTCCACCGAAGGGTTTGCATTTTTTACTGCATCCAATAAAAACCCTCTGTCATCTTCATCGTCTTCAACAAATAATATAGTCTTGTTCATTCGCTTCTGCTTTTGGTCTTTAGATGTATTTCTTTCCTGTTATAACTTTCTTCCGTTTGCGAAGAAGAAAGAATCAACGGAAGCAGAATGGTTACCACAGTGCCTTTCCCTTCTTCGCCATCAATACTGATACTGCCCTGATGGTTGTCAACGATTTTTTTACTTAACGAAAGTCCCACACCGCGGCCACTGTTCCTATGAAGTTTTTTGAATAACCCGAACGCCTGTTCCTTGTATTCAGAATTAAATCCAACCCCTTCGTCTTTTATCTGTATCCTTAAGTATTCAACATATTTGTACCGGCCTTCCACATTGCGAAACTGGTTTTGTTGAAGTGTATCTGCTGATAGGTGTACAAGAGCTTTGCCTTTGTCCTTGCGGAAGCGGATGGCATTGGACAATAGTTGATAAAACAGCAAATACATTTGTTCAAAATCGGCAGTGAAATCCTGTATGCCTTCTGTTTCGATGATCAATTGTACACCGGGAAATTCTTTTTCCAACTGCGATTTTGCTGCAGTTAGAAGATTATGGAGATTAATGTTTACAGGCTTCAGCGGCTCGTCATTTAACCATGCATACTGCTGCAGGCCGGAAAGAATATCCCTCATTTGATCGGTCATGCGCCTGATCTTATCCAACAAATTTTTTTGTTCCTGTTGTTCTTTGTTTTCAAGCAGCATATTTAAAAAAACAGAGAGCTTTCGTAAAGGCTCCTGCATATCATGTGTGGCCACCCGATTGAACTGCCGCAGTTCTTCATTTTGTTTGTGCACTACCGATATTTGATGATCCAGTTCTTCACTGTGTTTTTGCAATTGCTGCTTTGCCTCGGCTAATGCCGTGTTTTCATTAAGTGCATTTTCAGCAATTTTTTTGGCTATGATCAGTTCTTCTTCAAATTTTTTCCGGTTGTGCACTACAATGCCTGCATGCACATAAACGTCGTTCCCTTCATTAGTTTTTCTTTCAGCATTAACCAATACGGGCAATTCATCACCATTGCTTTTTTTCAGTGTAAGAAAAATCTCTTCTGCATGTCCCTGCATTTTCAGCAAAGGGAAAAAATGGGTCTGTTGAAAAATACGTGTAGCCACTGTAAAGAATACATCTGCTTTACTGCCGGTCAAATCTTCTTTTGAATAGCCCAGCATTTGACATAGCTGCTCATTCACCTCCAGTACTGTACCGTCATTACTTGTGGAAAAATAAAGACAGGGCGCCTGGCGAAGATAGTTTGATATCATGCTGCTTCAAATAAATAATCCCTGATCAGGGAAATGGTTTCTTCCGGTTCGCTCATGTGCGGACAATGACCG
Organism: Flavisolibacter sp.; assembly: GCA_025936195.1. The sequence goes on along the minus strand of JAICTW010000157.1, from coordinate 4,130 downwards.
GTGGCTTTCATAATACGCATGGTACTGTTGGGCAAATGTTTCGACAGGTATTCGCCCACTTCCATTGGTGCAATAATATCTTCCGAACACTGAAGGATCAGTGAAGGCAGTTTAAATTTTTGGAGATCTTTCCTGTTGTCTGAAAAAAAAGTTGCTTCTGCAAACTGGCGTGCTATTAACGGATCGGTAGAACAAAAGCTTTCCGTTAATTCTTTGCCCAGATGGGGACGGTCTTTATTGCCCATAATGTTTGGCGCTAAAAAATTAGACCAGCCGATATAGTTCTTTTCCATGGTTTCCAATAAAGATTCTATGTCCTTTCGTTCAAAACCTCCTTTGTAATCTTCCTTATTGATATAACAGGGTGACGGTCCCACCATGACCAACCGTTCGAAATATTTTGGTTCTTCAGTAGCCGCCAAAAGACCGATCATGGAACTTACCGAATGGCCTACAAAGATCACGTCTTCCAAATCCAGTTCCCGGCAAATGTCCAGTACGTCCTGTGCATAACCATTCAGGGAAGAATAGCGTTCGCTGTTGTATGCAGATTTATCTGACTTGCCTGCGCCAACATAATCAAATAAAATGACCCGGTAATCGTTTTCAAAAGCGGGAGCTACAAAGCGCCACATGTTTTGATCGCATCCAAATCCGTGTGCGAACAACATAGGCTGACTGCCTTTGCCAAATATTTTTACGTTATTTCTTTCCGAAATAGATTGGGTCATGTTTCGCTGGTATTTTTGGGTTGTGCCCGAAGATAACTATTTACCTGCAGTTGCAGGGCCGCTTTCTGCCGGGATAATGGCACACTTATCAGTACTCCGTTTATTCTAATCGTGGTCTTAGGATACAATGTATTGGTTGAATTGTTTTTTCTGCTGAAACCCTAATGCGAAGCTGCTTTTAATCCTATTATGGAGCCGATGAGCGTGGCAATAAAAAAAATTCTCCAAAACTCTGTAGGTTCTTTAAAAACGAAAATGCCAACCAATGCAGTACCTACTGCACCAATGCCCGTCCAAACCGCATAAGCAGTGCCAATGGGAAGTGTTTGCACTGCCTTGTAAAGCAGGGACATGCTAATGATCAAACAAATTAAAAAACCAATGAACCATAAGGTTGCTGTGGAACCTGTGCTTTGTTTGGCTTTTCCAAGGCAGGCAGCAAAACCTGTTTCAAAAAGACCGGCAATGATCAATAAAATCCAGTTCATGTAGTACGCTATTGGTTCAATTAAATTTTATAGAGCGGTAAAATTATTGTTTTTGGGTTTTCATCACTTCCTGATAGGCTGTTAGTAAAGCGTCGGAAACAAGCTCTGCAGGAAGTTTATTGAGTTCAAAGCTTGTCCAGCCCTGTAATCCAAATTTGTTGGGAATCGGGTAAACAGCTATGGCTTCTAAAGCACAGTAAACAGTTTGGTCGTGCAAGGGAAGTTTAATGTTTGCGGTATTGTTTCCTTCCTTTATTGTAGCAAAAATTCGTTTGCCGATAACTTTAAACGCCATTCGGTCGAAGTGTGGTTTCTCTTCTGTTCCGGGAAAAGAGAGTGCAATTTTTCTGAAGGTTTCAATACTGACCATAGAATGAGTTGATGAGCTTACGTTATTTACCCGATCTTTTTTGCTGTAATTAAAGGTAGCCTTTAACAACATCACATGTTTTCACTTTTATCCTACAACTCATGCACTTCTTTCAATGCTTAATGCAACAAAAAACCGCTTCAAAAGAAGCGGTTCGGATTTTTTTAGAATGCGGCAGCTTACCTTCTGTTCCCAAATATTCTCAACAACATCAGGAAGAGATTAATAAAATCAAGGTATAAACTCAATGCACCAATGATGGCTCCTTTTCGATGCTCCTCTGTTCCTTCTGCTATGGATGCGCCCATGTTCTTGATCTTTTGCGTATCGTAAGCAACAAGACCTGTGAAAATGAAAATGCCAACATAGGTAGATATCCAGTAAAGCATAGTGCTGCCCAGGAAAATATTTACAATAGAAGCAACGATCAATCCAATGAGGAGCATGAACAACAAGCTTCCGAATTTGGTAAGGTCGTTGCCTGTGGTCCATCCGTAAATGCTCATCACGGCGAACATGCCACCGGTAATTAAAAATGTAGTGGCCAGCGACCCTGCTGTGTAAATAAGAAAAAGAGCAGAGAAGGTGAGACCGGTAAGTACTGAATAAGCAATAAAAATGATCGTTGCTACCTGAGAGGACATTTTATTGATCCAGCCGGCAAGACTTCCCACCAGCAGAAGCTGACCTATGAGCATAACAATAAAGACGCCACGGTTCAAAACAATAAACTCAATCATGCTTTGAGAACTGGCCGTCCACCAGGCCACCAATCCTGTAATGGCTAATGCAGCTGCCATCCATCCATAAACTTTTGTAATGAATTTTTGTTGTTCCTGTGCCACCTGTTCGGGTGAGGAAAAAAGAATGTCTTCGTTCATTTTAATAAAAATTAATGGTACAATTTAAACCGAAGAAAAGAAATCTCCAATAGTATTAACAAGATGTTGTTGTAGTGTTTACGAGTTCACAAGTTCACGAGTTTTGCTGTTCTTAATATTCAGTGATCGTATTATACAGCGTATCTCTCTCCACCGGCTTGCGCTTTACCTGCTTTACCAATGTTACAATTTCTTCAGTGCTCATTTCCGGTTTTTGTTCTTCGGCTCCGGCCATTGAATAAATTTTGGTAGTGTCATCAATGGTACCGTCAATATCATCAACACCAAATGAAAGTGATAGCTGTGCATTCTGTCTTCCGAGCATGGGCCAGTAGGCTTTCAGATGAGGGAAGTTGTCCATGTACAAACGGGCAATGGAATACAATTTCAAATCTTCTACCAAACTTATTTCGGGCACGTGGCTCATGTCATTACCACCATTGCGGAATTTCAATGGAATGAAGGTGTTGAAGCCGCCTGTTTTATCCTGCAATTGTCTCAAGCGGTCCATGTGATCTACACGGTGTTCATAGTTTTCAATATGACCGTAAAGCATGGTGGCATTGCTATGCATTCCTGCCTTGTGAATAGCTTCGTGAATAGCCAGCCATCCTTCAGCATCTACTTTATCGGCACAAATTTTTTCACGGATTTCCTGATCAAAAATTTCTGCGCCACCGCCGGGAATGGAATTCAATCCTGCTTCCTTCAAAATCCGAACACCTTCATCCAAACTCACTTTCGCTTTGCGGAACATATAGTCCAGTTCCACTGCGGTAAAGGCTTTGATGTGCAGATCGGGCCTGTGTGCTTTAATGGCTTTTAAAAGATCAGCAAAAAAATACAAATTCATTTTGGGATGAACGCCGCCAACAATATGCACTTCCGTAACCGGTTGTCCATCGTATTTTTTAACGATGTTCATCATGTCATCCAAACTTAATTCCCATCCTTCTTCACGGTGTGCATACAATCGGGAGTAAGAGCAGAAATTGCAACTGAACACACAAACATTGGTTGGCTCAATATGAAAATTTCGATTGAAGAAAACCTTATCGCCATGCAGTTTTTCGCGAACATAATTGGCTAATGAGCCCACAAAGGAAAGATCGGCTTTTTCAAAAAGGAGAATGCCATCTTCTTTGGAAAGCCGTTGCCCTGCATAAATTTTATCAGCTATGGTTTGTAACTCAGGATCAGCATTTTTAAATGGCGCTGATGGAGCCAGCACTTCTTCGGTCATAGGTTATGATTTGCGCAGCAAAGGTAGGTACTTGACAAACGTGTTTTATGACGCAGGTTAGTTTTGACGTTTATACAGGAAAACTATTAACGATTTGTTTCGGCCGTATGGCAAAAACAAATGAGCGGGATTAGAAGGTAGGTTGATAAAACTTTTTATCTTACCGCACAATTAAAACTAACCCGGATGAATATTAAGATTCGTTTGACCATTCTAAGCTTTCTGCAATTTTTTGTTTGGGGAGCATGGCTGATAACGATTGGTACCTATTGTTTAAATGCAAAAGGATGGAGTTTCCCTCAATTCGGCGCTATATTTTCCACTATGGCTTTGGCTTCTCTTTTTATGCCGGCTATTACAGGCATTATTGCGGACAAGTGGATGAATGCAGAAAAATTGTATGGCATCCTTCAAATT
>JAICTW010000664.1 GCA_025936195.1 Flavisolibacter sp. | reverse complement strand
GGTAGTGATCTTATCGGGCTCCAATGATCCGGTCATTGCAAGGGAATGTTATGCACTGGGCGCCAGCTCTTTTATTCAAAAGCCGTCGCAGTTAAGTGAAACGAACGAGAAGATCGGGAACTTTTTCAGGTATTGGTTCAATTGCTCTTCGCCTTTTAATTTCTGTTCGCTGCTATCATTGGAAGGGGAATGATGCGGATCTATACTCAACACATCAAAATCCACTTCGTTCCAATAAGAGGAAGTGCTCAAGGCATCTATCTTGTTTAAAGAGTTCATAGCAAACGTATCTACAGGAACGAGCACCTCTTTCATTCGTTGATACTGTTGTCCTGCAGGCACTACCAAAATTTTAACAGGGCTGATCTTAGCTATTTGTATCACATGCCCGGCGACATAACTATCATTATCATACTCGTTGGTATCGCTGCCGATGACAATTGTGTCGGCCTTTTCTTCTTCAATCGCCTGCATCACTGCTCTTACCAAAGGCAATTCACTGATGAGCGACAGCACTTCGATATTTTTATTTTTTAAAGAGAGATCGCGACTGAGTTCTAACAAATGCTCTTCAGCTTCTTCTCTTTCCTTCAAACGAAAATCCTGGTTAAAGTTTCCATATTCGGTTGATAATACAATATCATCAAACAAAGTATCGTAAAAAGTTTTTAGCAAAATGATCCGGCCATATTCAAACTGTTTACTCCATTCTGCTGCATAATTCACAGCATTGTTCGATGTGTCTGTGAAATCAACAGGTACTAAAAGCGTTTTCATGTTACTTGCTTTGATTAGTTTAAATCGCTTGTTTCTTCAAAACCATTGTTTATCTGCCGAATGGCTTTATTGAAAGTTTTAATTACTCCTGCAATGCATGAGCCATATCCAGCTTGGTGGAGGATTCCCTTATCAGCGCAATCACAAAAGGAACACAAACGAGGAACATAACACCTATCCACAAAAACACGTCCATATACGATAGAATGATTGCCTGAACACTCACCATTTTATCCATTAGATCCAATGCCGTTTTATGCGCAATGTTAGAAGGCATTCCCTTCGATTGAAAGCCATGCGTTAAAGCTGCAACTCTTTGCTGTACATTGGCCGCATTAACAGAAAGCTTGCTTACCAAATCTGCCCTGTGAATTTGATTATCGCGGGTGAGATATGTTGATATAAGCGCCACACCAAAGGAACCGCCCAATTGCCGAAGCATTCCCGAAAGAGCAGCACCCTGTCCTATCTCCGCTCCTTTTAATGTAGAAAGCGACATAGTGGTAATTGGCACCGAAAGCAATCCCAAACCCACGCCCCGTATCACCAATATCCAAAAGAAAGCATCGCTTCCCGTGTTGGGCGTAAGGATTCTGTAAGCCATCATGCTGTAAATAAAAAAGATGACCATACCCGTAGAAATAAGCAAACGAAACGATACGCCCCGTTCCATCATTTTACCCACAAGCGGCATCATGATAGCGGTAAAAACAGTGCTTGGTATCATCAGCATACCTGCCTGCAAAGCAGTCCAACCCATAATGGTTTGGGTGTACAATGGAATAATAAAAGTGGAACCAAACAATCCAAATCCCAAAACAAAAGAAAGAATACTGCCAATAGACAGATTCCTGTTTTTCAAGACACGCAGCTCTACAACCGGATGCTTGTACACGATCTCACGCCATATAAAAAAGTAAAAGCCAAAAAAACATGAGACTGCCAATGTAGTGATCAAAGAACTATTGAACCAGTCTTCTTCCTGTCCTTTCTCAAGAATGAATTGAAGCGATCCCACGGCAATAATGAGTAAAGCAATACCCAGCCAGTCAACATCTTTAACCGGAACTTTTTCAGAGTATCGGGGACTTCTCACAAACTGAAGTGTAAGAAGCGTAGCAATAATACCGATGGGAATGTTGATGTAAAATATATAAGGCCACGAAAAATTATCTACAATGTATCCTCCCAGCGGAGGGCCTAATGTAGGGCCAACAATTACACCCAACACATAAATGGTTTGCGCCATGGCTCTTTTTTCAGGCGGGTAACTTTCGGTAATGATGGTTTGTGCCGTTACCAGTAAAGCACCTCCTCCAAGTCCCTGAATAAAACGAAAGACGATCAGTTCGGCAATGCTGGTAGCATTTCCACACAAAAAAGAAGATGCGGTGAAAATGATAATAGATGCAGCGAAATAATTGCGGCGCCCAAATTGTTGTCCCAGCCAGCTTGTCAAAGGCATTACAATAACGTTGGCAATGGCATAGGCTGTAATCACCCAGGTGATCTCTGTTAGGGATGCACCCAGACTTCCCTGCATGGTGGGCAATGCAATATTTACAATTGTAGTATCAATGATTTGCAATAAGGCACAAACCACGGCTGTAATGGTGATGATCACTCTCCTCGACCCATATTCCACCAAAGAATTTGTTTCCATGT
>JAICTW010000668.1 GCA_025936195.1 Flavisolibacter sp. | reverse complement strand
GTTTGATTCATGGGCAGGACAAAAAGGTCTTTTCATACCGCCTAATATTCAGATAATCCCGCTTCCGCCCTATGCGCTAGAGTTGAATCAAATGAGCAGACTTGGAAAGAACACCATAAGCGTGGATTCAAAAATGAACTCTTCCAGACTCTTGAAAAGGTAGTTGACAGGCTCTGTAATTCTATTTGTTCTCTTGGGAAAAGCGGCATAGAACGATCCCAATAGTTTTCAAGCGGAACATTATCGGTAACTAATATACCATTTAAGTAAACCGTTACCCTGTCGCCTTTCATAATGATATGGAAACGGTTCCATTCCCCCACTTTATTGTCAGCCACTGAAAGCGGTTTACTCTCATGGTTCTGATTGTTGTATAATCCACCTGACCCAACCTGTGCACCTACTTCCCTCCGGCTGGTATCCCATATCTGCACCTGCGGGGTGCCTCTTAAATAAATGCCTGCATCTCCTTTGGGTTCTATTTTCCAATCTACATACATTTCGATATCGCCATATTGTTTTGTGGTTACCAGGTTGTTGCCATGGCCGGTAAAAATTAAGAGACCGTCTTTCGCTATCCAATCGCCCTTCGTTTTTTCGTTGGCAGAATCTTCCGCAGCCTGTAGCTGTGCAGCAGTCATCTTTGACCTGGTAATCGGATTTCCAACAAGGGCCTTCCATCCATTAAGATTTTCCCCATTGAACAGATTTACAAAACCATAATCGTATGGCATTTTTACAAGATGCTGTTGCAAACGGTTTACAAGTATTGCACTGTCTTCTCCTTTAATCAGAGGCAAGGCTGTTTCCAGTGCTTCTCTTACCACGGGACCTTTAATATTATCATCGTTCAATGCAAGGCGGGCAACAACTAAAGCAGCCTGGGAAGCAACATCCGGATCTTTTAAGGATTTACTTGCCAATATAAAACTGCTGAATCCTGGGATTTTCGATGTTTCCCATAGAATATCTTTTTTCTGTAACGGATTTACGGCCTTTGCGATTTCATCTTCTAAATTCAATAATTGTTGCACATCATTTGAAGCAATCTTCTTCGTTGGTCTTATCTCCGGAAGTTTTGGTAAAGAGGTATTTTGGCGATGAACAAGTACACTATCTGTCAATAACTTCAATTGCGATTGAATAAAAAGATTAGCGTATTCGGTCTTGGCGGAAGACGAATATTTCTTCAACAAAGCAATCAATGAATTTTTTTTAGACTCATCCAAAGCAGATGCATTCACATACGCATTAATCGCATAGCTTGCCTTCACCTTAAGAGAATCATCGTCAAGATATTTGATGGCTTTTTTCCAATCTTTCTTTTTCCATGTATCCATAACTTTTACAGCATCGCTGGCATTAGCCATCTGCTGAAAAGGAAAAAGTTCGATTGTTGACAATACACCTTCATTCTGTTTTTGAGCCTGCGAATAATAAACAGTCGAAAGCAGCAAAGTTGCAATTAATAAAATCGAAAAATATTTCTTCATACAAATAATTTTAACGGTAATTTTTTTTAAAGATGCCATGGGCCGCGCATCGGCGGATTTATCAAATAATTAGCTTCGTTGTCATTAATGAATAATTGAGTCTCCGGATCAAAATGCAAAGTCCTTCCAAGCCGTAAGGCAATCTTTCCCAAATTAATTATTGAGCATGACCGGAAACCATTCATTTCGTTGAGCGCAAACGTTTTCCTGTATTTTACTGAGTCTAAAAAGTTAGTCACTTGTGGCTCGGGATCAGGCATCATAGCCAGCTTCTGGTCCAGGTTGGGAATGTCTGATTTAAAACCTTTGAATAATTTTCCTTTTGGCCCTGAGATGTACGCCGCATCAGGATCTTTAGCCTCTCCATCTAAAATAATTTTGCAACCATCATCGTACGTAAAAGTCAATTTTCGGAAAGTGCCGACTGCATCCCAGTTTTGTTGCTCCGCGTCCACTTCGATTAATACAGGGCTCGTATTGTCTTTGCCCAAAAAATATTGGACAGGATCGATATAATGTTGCCCCATATCGCCGAGGCCTCCTCCATCATAATCCCAGTATCCCCGGAAAGTCTGATGCACCCTGTGTGGATTGTATGGCTTGTAAGGAGCCGGACCGAGCCATCGGTCATAATCCAATTCCGGGGGCACCGGCATTTTTTCTAAATTTGTTTTGCCTACCCATTAATACTTCCAGTCAAAGCCCGTGGTCTTGCTAATTGTTACGGTCAGCGGCCAACCCAGCAGCCCGGATTCCACCAGCTTTTTTATGGGCCGCACGGTAGTACCCATCCCATAAAAAATATCTTCAAACCTGAACCATGTGTTTAAGCGAAACATTCTTTTGTTTTGTTGCACCGCTTCAATCACACGTTTCCCTTCGCCGATCGTTCTCGTCATTGGCTT
>JAICTW010000285.1 GCA_025936195.1 Flavisolibacter sp. | reverse complement strand
TTGTTTGGCATATGAATTCTATTTGGTTTCCTATTCATTTGGCTTTTCGCGCATGTTGGACATTAACATTGCTGGTAACCTTCACTGTCTGACAATTGAGGATATTCTGCGCTTCGGTCAGCAAAGAACTGTTGTTGATTTTAAAAGTTGAAGATAAAAATTTTTGTTGAGAAGAATTGTATTGCCCTACAACTGCATCATAATAGCAAAACAAAAGTTGATGTTGTGTTTTGTCAAGCCCGCATCTTACTAAATCATTTGTTGTAGATAGTTTTTTACTCTTTACTTATTGGTTCAACTACACCTTCTTAAAGCAATTTATTGCCTCTCTTGTTTACAGAATTTCTACATACCCTTCTGTTCCATGCACACGAATTCGTTGCCGGTCTTTTATCAACTTCGTAGCATTTTCTACTCCGACAACTGCCGGCAAGCCATATTCACGTGCGATAACTGCTCCATGTGTCATCAGTCCACCAACTTCAGTGACCAATCCTTTTATAGATACAAACAATGGTGTCCAACTGGGGTCAGTAAAGGCGGTGACTAATATATCTCCATCTTCCAGTTCAGCATCCTCCATCTTTAAGATGACACGCGCCCGCCCTTCTATAACTCCTGAAGAAACAGGCAGACCTGCAATAGCGCCAGCAGGGATCTTTTCCAGTTTGTACTCACCTGTAATGATTTCTCCATCAGATGTGATCACACGTGGCGGAGTTATTTTTTCAAATAATTTGTACTCGTCTTTTTGTTTGCTGATGATCTTGTAATCAAGTTTATTGTTGCATACAACTTCGCGAAGTTCTTCAAAAGTGAGGTAGTATATATCTTCTTTTTCATGAATAACGTTGGCTTGTACGAGTTGCTCCGCTTCTTTTAGTAAAGCCTGCTTATAAATGAAGTAGCGATTAACAATGCCGTATTTTGGATATTCACGATAACCGGAGAAATTCCGAATCAGGCTGATCATTCGTTTTGTTTCACGGGCTTTTTCTTCACCATCCGGCAATTGCTTCAATCGGTCTAATAGCTCTTGTTCTTTTTTCAAAGCTTCCTGCTGCCCCTGCTCAAATCTTCGCCTGCCTTCGCCATGTTCAAAGTTTTTGATGTTATTAAGAATCAAGGGCACAAGTGTAATTGGTTTTTCAGCCCATCGAGTTTTCGTAATATCGATTTCCCCGGCACATCGCATTCCATATTTATTTAGAAAAGCATAGATAGCATCACGGGTTTCCTGACCTCCATCAAACTCAGTTAGCTCATCCAAAAAGTTATTGTCTTTTGCATGCTGTAAATATTCAATTACTTCCGGATAAGGACGAATCACATCTGCAACATCTAATAGCGCCAAACCCATTTCCGAAGTAATATTGTTGGGTACAGATTGAGAAAGCGCATCTGCTACATTTTTTTCACCTAACCACTCCTTCATTTTTTCGTTGATCCATGATGAAGCATTCATGCCAGTCATGATCACACCAAAACTTCGCGGATCAGATAAGTTCTTCCTTAACTGAATATCTTCCAGGATAAAATCAAAGAGCTCCGGTCCTGATTTCGTTTGGATGTTTTGTCTTAACTCTTCTGTTGATGATTCATTACGTTTTATCAATTCATGAACGATTGTCGGATCGTAGTCGTTTAGTGTTTGAAAATCTGCAGGCGATGGATTTTGATTGTTTTTACGCGAACTCTGTTCTTGCTTATCATCTGATAATGATTTTATGAAATCTCCACGCTCTATAATGGTCATAAGCGCACCTCTTATGAGCGGGTCGGATTTTCCCAGGACATTTACCAGAATTTCTCTTTTAGCAGGTGAAGCGAGATCGGGCGCGACATCAACAAACAATCTTCCACCAGCTATAAACATGGGTCGGCCCGCGGTTAATTGCCATACAGACAATCCCAATGGTTTAATGGGATCGGTCATCATTTGTTGGTGACCAACAGATATATAGACGTGATTTTCTTCATCTTTTGCTTCAGGAATGGGGAATAAAGTAGTGATTGTCCGGCTCTGGACAATATAAAATGTATCGTCAGCCAAACACCATTCAATGTCCTGCGGGCAACCGAAATGCTCTTCGATCTTTCTGCCGATATGCTCAAGCTGTAAAATCTGCTCATCCGTCAGCGTTTGCCTGTTCTGCCATTCAGGCCTAAGCTCTCGTTCTTTTGTATTACCATCGATTAAAGCATAAATAGCCAGTTTCTTGGTTGATATTTTCTTATTGATAATCCTGCCATCATGTACTTTATAGTTATCCGCATTCACAAACCCGGAAACCATTGCCTCACCAAGTCCAAAGCCGGCATCAATGGACAGTACCTTTCTATTTGAAGTAACCGGGTCTGCTGTAAACATAATCCCTGCTGCATCCGGAAAAATCATTTTCTGAATGACAACAGACAAATAGACCTTTTTATGGTCAAAACCATTTTGCAAACGGTAGGTGATAGCTCTGTCTGTGAACAGTGATGCCCAACATCTGCTGATATGCTTTAAGATTGCCTTCTTTCCTATAATGTTCAAATATGTATCCTGCTGGCCTGCAAAGGAGGCGGTCGGTAAATCCTCTGCGGTGGCGCTGGATCGTACTGCATAAGCATTTTTTTCTCCAAACTTTGATAGATGGCGGGTGATCTCTTCATTAATGTCTTGAGGAATTGGAATCCCTTCGATGATCCTGCGAATCTCACCGCTAAGTTCACTGATCTTATCCAGGTCCTCTACTTTGAGAAGCGATAACTGATCAAGTAATTCGTTAATTACAGGTGTTAATCCAATGACCCTTTTAAAGGCCTCAGTAGAAATACAAAAGCCATCGGGTACATGGATTCCTTCAATCCTGGTAAGTTCTCCAAGATTCGCGCCTTTACCACCAACAACGTTGAGTTTTGTTTTATCAATATCCTTAAAACCGAATACAAATGAACTCATACTGGTATTATTTTTCATTGCTGATTCATTCAGCGTCGTCCAAAAATATCGAGGATGAGTAACCGAAAGCCAGTTTTGCAACTATATTTTTTAAACACAACAATGGTAATAGTAATTGCGTTTTCAAAATTAAATTATTAATGTCGGAGTGTACATTTTATGATTCCGAATTATGCTTTTAAGCAACAGAAACTTTTATGGAGTAAGGGGTCTCTTACAATAACCATCAACGCTCACGTATTTGCAAGTTGATTATTGTTTTATTGAAAGTACTGGCTCAAAAGAAAACGGATACGAATAAATTTATTCTTTGCATGAGCCGCATGTTGAGTGTATGAGTAAAGGAAAAGAGCATAAGAAGTATGAATTTGGCTCAAAGGTGTCAATCATCACTACAAAAAATACAGGAGTAATTATTGGTGCCGTCAATATTGAAAACAATGTACACGACAGCAAAACATTACAGCTCTCCCCGGAACAACAACAACGACTAACAGGAATTATTTTGAAAAATAATTTTGTTGAACGGGGTTTCCGTAGAGTGAAAGAAGTATTGGGAACAAAAATTATTATACCCGATTCACCGGGCAAGAACAGAACTCCCTACGAAAAACAAAAATTGAGAAAAGGGTTTAAACGAAGAGCAGGGATAGAACCAAAAATCGGTCATCTCAAACACGGGCATCGCCTAAGTCGTAACTTTTATGCAGGAATTAAAGGAGACAATATTAATGTAATGCTTGCAGCAGCAGCTATGAACTTTAAAAGAATGATGAACATCTGCAAGAAGATGTTTTTAGCTTTTTTATTCGCATGATTACTATCATCCAAAACTTCCTGCAGATCAAAAATATTTTTACATTAATTCCTAAAATGACTATTTAAGGGTTGACTATTTAATCCTCTCTTTCAAAAAAGCTATCGCTTTTGTATGCGCATCTTCCGTAGCTTCTTTGTTGTAGATAGGATTACTTGGATTGGCAAATCCATGATCAGCATCGTATTCATAGGTTGTAACGTTCTTCCCAGCTTTTTGCATGTTCTGTTTGAATTCATCAACAATTTGCGGATTAATAAAATTGTCTTTGCTTGCAAAAAATCCTATCACATCACAATTCAATTTTTTTAAACGATCAACATCTTTTTCCGGCATGCCATAATATATAACGCAACCGACAACCTGTTTGCCTCCTTCAATGGCTGTTTGCAAACTCCATCCTCCGCCAAAGCACCAGCCGATGGTTAAAATTTTCGCGTTGGCTCCAACATAATCATAAGCACCATGAATGATCCCCATTGCTCTGTCTGTCTTTACACTTTGAACATATTTACTTGCATCTTCTCTTGTAGTTGCAACTTTACCATCATAAAGATCAAGAGCAATTACATTTACTCCAAGTTCATCCGATAATCTTTCACTTTCCTGTTTTATATAATCATTCAGTCCCCACCATTCATGGATCACAAACAAATAATAGTTCTTGTTTTTATCTGCCTTTACTTCCCATGCATGTGCATCAGTTCCGTCTGAAGTTTTATACGTAATATCATGTCCTTTGGCGCTGCTGTATGTAAAGGGAAGTGGTTCTGTATGTGACATAACAAAAGATTTATCTGACGCAAGCATTGCAAATTTCTCTGTGGCTGTTGGTGAGCAACAGTTCATAGTTGTTTGTGCTTTGGTAAAATTATAAAGAACAAGCAATGTGCAAATGGTGAAACATCTTTTCATAGTTTATAATTTTAATGGATACGAAATGCTTTTTAAATAATAAATAAAGTTAATGCGCTTCTTTTAATTAAAATTTTTCACATTGTTTCCACCACGATTTTTTTGAGCCGGAAAATTG
>JAICTW010000126.1 GCA_025936195.1 Flavisolibacter sp. | reverse complement strand
TGATATGTGGATCAGTAAATGGGAATTTGAATAATGAATAGCATAAACTCCGGCGCCGTAAAGCACAACTAAAAAACCTTTAAATCTTACTGATATGCCAACAGCAATACAACACAAGGATTTAGCAGATTACCACCAATTGGTTTCTGAAATTTTCAAACAACCAACCAGTAAAGAGGAGTGGAATCAATATCGTTTAAGTGATGAACAGGTAGCTTTCTTTCATGAAAACGGTTATCTGTCTGACATAAAGCTATTGGAAGAATGGCAGGTGGATGCATTGAATGAACAACTATCGGTTATTGCTGATGCATCCTATCGGGGCAGTGAACTTTTTTATGAATACCATTCCAACGAATCTGCTGATCCAGGCCGAGTGCTTTTTCACGCCTTAGGTGCATGGCGGGTAATGGATAGATTTCATGATGTGCTTTGGAATCCTGCTTTCGTCATGGCAGCGAGTCAGTTGTTGGGTAATAAGGCCGTGAGGTTCTGGCACGACCAGCTTTTTTGCAAGCCTGCGCATCATGGCGGCGTAGTGGCCTGGCATCAGGACTATTCCTATTGGACACGAACTACACCTATGCAACATCTTACTTGTTGGACAGGATTGGATGATGCCAGTACAGAGAACGGCTGTTTGTATTATGTACCAAAAAGCCATCGTTGGGGATTGCTGCAAAAGCCCGAACTAGCCGGAGATATGGAAGGACTTATGAACTATCTGACTGAAGAACAAAAAGCAGAATTCAAGCCAGTACCCATAGAAATGAAAAAAGGTTATGGAACCTTTCATCATCCTTTGATGGTGCATGGTTCTTATGAAAATAAATCTGACCGTGCACGTCGGGCTTTTGTATTGAATGTAATTGCTGATGGTACTACATCCAAAACCGGAGAAGAATTGTTGGCGGGAGTGCCTGCAATAGAAGCAGGACAGCCTTTAACAGGAAAGTTTTTTCCTCTTTTGTTCCAACCTGAATTAGTGTAAGAGCTTTTATGAAGCAGAACGCTTCAATCTATTTGACCAGTGAAAACCAAATCTCAAAAAAATCAAAATGAAAAATTATTTAAAACTGTTTTTGTTTATTTCTTTTCTGTCGGCACATTTTGTTGGATACAGTAAGACCGTTCCTTTGGACAATAAGAACATTCATGTAATGGGTGCAGCTTATGTTTTTCGCAGTCCGGATAAATTATTTTGCAAACGCTTTTCTGATGAAACCTTGAATACGCCGGACGAAGTAAGGATGTTTAAAACTGAAACAGCTTCCACTACTAGTGGCATTCTTCTGCAATTCAAAACCAATAGCCCTTTTATTCATCTGACCTTTACACACGAACCGGGGAAGAATGAGATGGGCTTTTTCCGGATTTTAAAAGATGGTGCGGAATTAAAAACCATCCAGTTTGCAGAGAACCAGGACAATATTGAAATTAAGCTCGACTCATTATCATCGAAAAAAGAAGTGGTCTATGAAATTATTCTTCCCAGCTTTTCCAATTTTTCACTGACCAAGTTAGAGATTGACGATAACAGTAAACTGGTCGCTTTTCGATCTCCAAAGAAAAAAATTTACATAGGTTTCGGCGACAGCATTACACATGGTCGCGGGCAAGGTGGTGCCAGTTATCTTACCTATCCGTTTTTGCTGGCGCAGAAATTAAATATGGACATGTACAACGAATCCGTCGGTGGTGCAAAGGTTTCCATTCCTATGGCAGAAATGGCAAAAGACCTGCCGCAGGCAGATGTAATTACTTATTTGATCGGGTACAATGATTTCAACAGCGCTAATCATACGGCAGAACAATTTGAAAAAGATTATCGTCAGTTCTTAACCATTCTCAGAAAGAATCAGCCGAAAGCAAAGATCTTTTGCATTACATTGTTATATACCAAGAAAACAGAAAATCCGGTTACGCATTTAACTCCCGATGATTTTCGAAGGGTCATCGAAAAAGTGGTGACCGAATACCAGGCAACTGACAAAAACCTGTACCTGATAAAAGGTGATGCAATTACTTCTGCAGAAAATTTACAGCCCGGAGCTAAAACAGATGCGGTGCACTTAACAAAAAAAGGAGCCGGTCTTTTTGCTGATGCACTTTACAAGGAAATGAAAAAATATTTGTAGAACGCATTGCCAACGGCAAAGAGGTATCCTTCATGTTTAAAAATCTTTTTTCAAATTCCACCTCTACAGGGGTGCTTTAACCCTTTTCATTCGTCTATGCTAACAATGGACCTGCAATCAATTCACGAATTTCTGAGGAAGTACGCTGCTAACGGCTATACGGAACAGGAGCATCAGGCATTTATTAACTGGTTGCATACAGCTCCCGTTGAGCAGGTGCAGGAAGTGCTTGAAAGCTACTTGCATCTTGCCGAAATGCATGCCGGCGGTGGTTTTGAAACCTATCCGCACCTTATTGAAAAAATTGAAACAAGGCTTAATGAAATAGATAATTCTTCCATTCAGCCCACAGCAAAAAAAGTTCATTTGTGGCCGCAACTCAGGAAGCTTGTTTCTGTTGCGGCAGTATTCCTTTTGCTTGCCGGATTCGGTATTTTCTTTTGGCTGAGAAGAACGCATCTTCATAAACCTCTATCGGCACAAACCAGAACCGAAAAGAATATTGAAATAAAACCGGGTGGCGATAAAGCTATTCTTACGCTTGCCAACGGTTCGCAAATTATTTTGGATAATGCACAGAATGGAGTTGTTGCCACACAGTCCGGCATCAGCATTCGAAAGGACGCCAATGGGAAAGTTGTTTTCGATGCTTCTTCTGTTGTCGCCCGTAATCTTGTACCTGGCTTTAATACCATAACTACACCACGTGGTGGACAATACCAGGTGGTACTGCCTGATGGAAGCAGGGTATGGCTAAATGCGGCTTCCTCTCTGAAATTTCCAACTTTTTTTTCGGGCATTGAACGCAATGTGGAGCTAACCGGCGAAGCTTATTTTGAAGTAGCCAAAAACAAAAGCAAGCCCTTTAAAGTCTTCTCTCAAAATCAAACAGTAGAAGTATTGGGTACTCATTTTAATATTAATGCTTATCCCGACGAAGATGTGATCAATACTACTTTACTGGAAGGAAGCGTAAGAATTTCGAAGCGAAGTGCGGATGGTAAAAAGGAAAGCGGCGAACGGATGTTGAAACCGGGACAACAGGCAAAGCTGGGTACTGATATCCAAATCTCCAATGCCGACGTGCAGGCAGCCGTGGCCTGGAAGAACGGCTATTTTGTTTTTGCTCATGAACCCATTCAAAGCATTATGCGCCAGCTATCACGCTGGTACGATGTAGATGTGGTGTATCAGGGGAAAGCAACTACAGAAAATTTTACCGGAACCATTTCGAGGTTTGAAAATATTTCGGAAGTGCTGGACATGTTACAACTGACAGGAGCAGTTCATTTCAAAATTGAATCCCAAACGGGCAATATGCAAAAACCACAAAGGAGGATCATTGTGATGCCTTAAAAATTGTAGAGGGGTGATCATAAAAAAACCAGCCCTTGCTGGCAGGCAGGTGCTGGTTGTGATATGAGTTTATCCCGAAAAATAGATTGCTGACAACAAATTCTATAACCAGTTTAAACCCAAAACAAATCTATGAATTTTATTACTTGGGCGGGAAGTAAGTGTATTACTTACATCTCTGAACATTTTATCTGTACTGGCCCTGAACGAAGGGCCGGAAAAAAGAAAATCATTATGCGAATCAACCTGACGTTTGCTTTATTGATTGCCGCTTTCTTACAGATAGCGATGGCTGCTGATGGTCAGAAGGTGACCTTCTCGAAAGAAAATGCTTCTCTGACAGAAGTTTTAAAAGAGATCCAGCAGCAAACTGGTTATGATTTCCTTTATACCGATGGTATGATGCGGGAAACCAAAACGGTTACGGTCAATTTTAAAAATGTACCGCTTCAAAAAGTACTGGAAACCTGCTTTGCAGATCAGCCCCTTACTTATACGTTGAGCAAAAAAACAGTTGTGATAAGAAGAAAGCCGGTTTCAGAGGTGAACGGTAAGGAACAATCATCAATTTTAAATGAGCAACCATCCTTCATTGTTTCAGGTATGGTTACTAATAGCAACGGAGATCCATTGCCCGGCGCCAGTGTAAATCTGAAAGGTTCCTCAGTGGGCACCACTGCCAATGATAATGGAAAATTCATACTGGATGTGCCTGATGAAAACGGCACCTTGGTGTTTAGCTTCGTCGGTTACGCACAGCAGGAAATAGCCATCAAAGGACGCACTGTTATCAATGTTAGTTTGTCCGAAGACACAAAATCATTAAATCAAATTATTGTAGTGGGATATGGCACGCAGAAGAAAGCCAATCTAACAGGAGCAGTGGACATGGTTACCAGCAAACGCCTTGAGAACCGTCCAATTGTAGATGCCGGGCAAGGTCTTGAAGGATTGATTCCAAACCTGAATGTCAAGCCTCCAAATGGCGATCCTACTGCTGCTGCCGATTTTAATATCAGGGGATACGAATCTATTAACGGTGGCAGTCCTCTGATTTTAGTGGATGGAGTGCCAATGTCATTGGAGATGATCAATCCCAATGATATTGCCAGTGTAACGGTGTTGAAAGATGCTGCTGCCGCAGCAGTTTATGGTGCGCGAGCCGCATTTGGAGTTATACTTGTTGAAACCAAAAAAGGAAAAGGTCGCGATAAAGTAAATGTGCAGTTAAGCACAGAACAGTCGCTGGCCAAACCTATTTTCCTGATGGATGTAGTTACCAACCCTTACGATTATGTGACTGCCTATAATACGGCATGGACACGCACTTCAGGCCAACCTTTTTACGATGACGATTATGTTCAGGGTACAAAAAAGTATGCAGCGAATCCAACACCTGAAAATGCCTGGGGTGTGTATAATAATACGCTTCGTTTCTATGGCTTTAATAATTATCAGCATAGCCTTATCACCGATTTTGCACCACAACAGAAATATGATTTGACAGTTTCCGGAGCATCTAAAAACGTAAATTATTACGCTTCGTTTGGGTACTTGAATAAAGATGGTTATCTCACTACAAGTAACCTCAATTTCAAAAGATACAACGCCCTTCTAAAAACAGAGATCACTGTAAACAAATGGTTGGACCTCGAGGAAAAAATAGTTTTCAACTCCCAGGTGAATAACGAGCCACACAATTACAGTGATGGAGGAAACCTGAATACTGCTGCAAGAGTAAGTCCCATTGACATGATCCAGTTTCCTGATCTTCCTTACTATCTGCAGCCCGGTGATCACGATAAGTATGCGCAATACATCGGAATGTATTTTGAAGGCACCAACTTCTTTCCTTATTTAAAAGGTGGACGGGAAACATTTACCAATAACGATTTATGGCTGACCCAGGGCCTAACCTTAACTCCGTTCAAAGGTTTTAAAGTCAAAAGTGATTTTTCGTACAACACTTTCAATCGCATGTATCAGGATGTAGCCAGCAAAGTAGACATGCTTCCTACGGACAACATCCTTACAAATCCCAGGACAACCGTTGGTTTCAGTGGTGATGACTTCATTAATAACCAGACCAGCTATAATCAGTATTATGTGTTTAATGCTTATGCCGAATATACATTGGATAAGTTTGCCAATCATTATTTCAAAGCAATGGCAGGCTTTAACCAGGAGTGGGGCCGTAACTCATTCATACGTGCCTTAGCCAGAGGATTGATAACACCTACCATTCCCGATTTGAATGCCACTTCCGGCACACAGCAAACCTTTGGCGGAAAGTCGCAGGTGGCATTGCAAGGTATCTTCTACCGTATTAATTATATTTTCAAAGACAAATACCTGTTTGAGGCTAATGGCCGTTACGATGGTACTTCGCGTTTCCCTAAAGATAGCCGCTTTGGATTTTTCCCTTCTGTGTCAGCAGGCTGGCGCATCTCCAAAGAAAACTTCATGGCCGCGACGCAAGGCTGGCTGGATAATTTAAAAATAAGAGCTTCTTACGGTACACTGGGCAACCAATTGCTCGGCAGCGATTATTATCCTTACATTCCTACCATGGGTAGCGGAATGGCGCCTTATATAATGTCGAGTGGTTTTATTCCTTACGTTTCTCCTGCCGGTCTGGTAAGTCCTTCCCTGACCTGGGAAACCGTCGTTTCCAAAAATCTGGGACTTGATGTTACTGTGCTCAAACAAAGGTTGGATGTATCCGTTGATGTTTATACCAGGGATACCAAAAACATGTTGATGAATGTAAAGTATCCGGATATTCTGGGAACCACTGCTCCCAAATCAAATGCAGCTGATTTGCGAACAAAAGGATGGGAGCTTTCCGCATCCTGGAAAGATCATATGAACAAAGACTGGCAGTATGGAATTACGCTGGCCTTGTCCGATCATTCTACTGTTATTACCAAATATGAGAATCCTACCGGTTCGCTGAGCGATTTTTATGTAGGAAAGAATATTGGTGAAATATGGGGCTTTAAAACGGCTGGTATTTTTCAATCCGATGCTGACGCAACTGCGGCTCCGGACCAATCGCAACTGGGTACAAACTGGAAAGCCGGTGATATGCAATATGCCGATCTGAATAAAGATGGCAAGATCACCCGTGGCAATAATACATTGAGTGACCATGGTGACTTAACCGTAATTGGCAATACTACTCCACGCTACAGCATTGGTTTCAATGGCGATTTGAGCTATAAGAATTTTTCTTTCAATGTATTTTTCCAGGGCATATTACACCGCGACTTTTTACCTGATAATGGTAACTGGGTTTCTTTTTATCCTTTCAACGATAGTCATATTGAAAAATACTGGCTTACCGAAACCTGGAGTGAAGACAACCGCGATGCCTATTTTGCAGCTCCTACCATCGGCACGCAAACAAAGAAGAACATTCAACCGCAATCACGTTACGTACAGGATGCTTCTTACATCCGTTTGAAAAATCTTAGCCTGAGTTATAATCTTCCAGAAAAATTAGTTTCTAAGGCAGGCCTCAGTCATGTGCAGGTTTATTTTGCCGGAATGAATTTATGGGAATATTCTAAAATACATCGCCCG
>JAICTW010000260.1 GCA_025936195.1 Flavisolibacter sp. | reverse complement strand
CTTTTTAAGATTGTCTAATTCAAGGATGGCCATTACTATTTTTTAATGATGTACGGGTAAAAAAAATAAGCAACGAAGATATAGAAGGGCAATAATATTAATAAGTTTTTTCTTTTGTATTCCATAAGCGAAATGTTGATAGAGTGCGTATAGCAGAAAAATGCTGATAGGTGGCAGATGTATGTTTGATCAGTAAACCAACAAATATTGCTAATTTTCATTTCGAATAATTTTAATTGTCTGTTAAACAAATATTATCTTTAGATCGTTTGGTTGATTTTGGAAACTGTAGTTCTGTTTCGCCCAAATGCGCTTCCACAAAGCATTCTATAGATGCTGTTTTGCTTTGCCGGTTGTATAATTTATCTATATTTTATTTCCCTCTACAGATTTTTAAAGATAATTTCATATGTATTGCCGTGCAAAGAATTTTGCAGAGTTTCATAAGCATGCACTATCTTACGGCAATTGCAAATTATTGAAAAGGATAAAAAAATATGGAAAATAAAGGTTTATACTCTTCCGAGTTTGAACATGATTCTTGTGGAATTGGTTTTGTTGCTAATATTAAAAGTAACAAAAGCCATCGTATTATTTCAGACGCATTAACCATTCTTGAAAATATGGAACATAGGGGAGCATGCGGTTGTGAAATTAATACCGGGGACGGAGCAGGCATCCTGATTCAAACTCCTCATGAATTTTTCTTTGATGAGTGCCTTAAAATTGGTATTCATCTTCCTTCGTATGGCAAATATGCGGCCGGCGTTTTATTTTTCCCTAAGGAGATACGTTTACGTGAAGAATGCAGGGATATCTTCAACCGTTGTGCAGAAACACTGGGGCTGGAAGTTATGGGCTATCGCAGGGTGCCGGTCAATACAGAAGAAATTGGTTCTACAGCATTATCTGTGGAGCCGGAAATAGAACAGGTTTTCATAGCATGCCCCGATCATATTAATAATCCGGATGAGTTTGAGAGAAAGTTGTTTGTTTTAAGAAATTATGCTACAAAAACGATAGCCAATACTGTAAAAAAAGATGCGATTGGCTTTTATGTAGCTTCTCTTTCTTACAAAACTATTATTTACAAAGGTCAACTTACCAGCACACAACTTCGTGGGTATTTTCCTGATTTGAGCAATAAAAAAATTGTTTCTGCCTTTGGGTTAATTCACTCGCGTTTTGCTACCAATACTTTTCCATCCTGGAAACTGGCGCAACCTTTTCGCTATATTGCCCACAATGGTGAAATCAATACGTTGCAGGGAAATTTGAATTGGCTTCGTACAAGCGAAAAGCATTTTACATCTCAGTTCTTCACAAAGGAAGAAATGGAAATGTTGTTACCGATCGTTTCGGAAAATCAATCCGACTCTGCTTGTCTTGACAACATGATTGAATTGCTGACTCTATGCGGCCGTTCATTGCCCCACGTAATGATGATGCTCATACCAGAGGCATGGGATGGAAACGAACAAATGGATCCTGTGAAAAAAGCGTTCTATGAGTTTCATGCTTCTTTCATGGAACCTTGGGATGGTCCGGCTTCTATTTCTTTTACAGATGGAAAAATTATCGGCGCAACATTAGATCGAAACGGTTTGCGGCCTTCAAGATATTGCATTACTACAGACGACAGAGTGATCATGGCTTCTGAAACCGGCGCACTTCCAGTTGATCCAAAGCTGGTCAAAGAAAAAGGAAGATTGCAACCGGGTAAAATGTTTGTAGTGGATCTGGAAGAAGGAAGGATCATCAGTGATGAAGAGATCAAACAAAATATTTGTTCTCAAAAACCTTATTCAGAATGGCTGAATAAATACAAGATTCGTTTGGAAGAATTACCTGCTCCAAGAGTAATGTTTACTCATTTGGAACATGACCAAATTTTCAAATATCAAAAAGCCTTTGGTTATTCTACAGAAGATCTCCAACTTATTATTTCTCCGATGGCTTTGACCGGTAAAGAACCTATCGGATCCATGGGAAGTGATGTTCCGCTTGCTGTTTTAAGCGATCAGCCTCAACATTTGAGCAGTTATTTTAAACAACTTTTTGCACAGGTTACCAATCCGCCCATTGACCCGATCCGCGAAAGATTGGTAATGTCCCTGGCCACTTTTGTTGGTAATAATGGCAATTTGCTGGAGGATGATCCTTTGTCGTGCCACACGGTTGCATTGCGGCACCCGGTTCTTTCCAATACGGAACTGGAAAAAATAAGAAGCATTGATACAGGAATTTTCCAGGCGCACACTTTGCAAACTTATTTTATGGCAGATGGCAAACCCGGTTCTTTACAAAGAGGGATCGAAAGGCTTTGCCGACATGCAGCAGAGGCAGTGCAAGACGGGTTTGAAGTATTGATATTATCCGACCGCGCCATTGATTCCGAACATGCGGCGATTCCTTCTTTGCTCGCTTGTTCTGCGGTTCATCATCATTTGATAAAAAAAGGCCTGAGAGGCGAGGTGGGTTTAATTATCGAAGCGGGCGACGTTTGGGAAGTGCATCATTTTGCCTGCCTGATAGGTTTTGGTGCAACGGCTATCAACCCTTACCTGGCTCTTTCCACTATCCGTGACTTGCGAATCCAGGGAAAATTAGGATCAGAATTAGATTCTAATGCTTTGAAGAAAAATTATAAAAAGGCAATCAATGATGGTTTGCTGAAAGTGTTTTCAAAGATGGGAATTTCTACATTTCAATCTTATCAGGGAGCCCAGATCTTTGAAATTTTAGGGATAAACAAATCAGTCATTGATAAATATTTTGTAGGTGCAACATCGAGGATTGAAGGAATGGGACTTGATGAAATTGCTAAAGAAACGTTGGTAAAACATGCATTTTCATTCAGCAAAAAAGAAGTTCCATTTGATAGACTCACTGTTGGTGGTCTTTATAAGTGGAGACGAAAAGGAGAATTTCATTTATTCAATCCGACAACCATTCATTTGTTGCAGCATTCAACAAGAATGAATGATTATAAGATATTTAAAAAATATACAAAAGCCGTAAATGAACAAAGTGAAAAGGCAGTTACTTTAAGAAGCCTGTTTCAATTTAAAAAGATTCGGCCTTCCATTTCTATTGATGAAGTGGAACCGGCAGAAAATATCTATAAAAGATTCGCTACCGGCGCCATGTCTTTCGGTTCTATTTCATGGGAAGCACACACGACGCTTGCTATCGCTATGAATCGTCTTGGTGGAAAAAGCAATACCGGCGAAGGAGGTGAAGATGAAAGAAGATACGAAAAATTGCCAAACGGCGATTCAATGAGGAGCGCAATCAAACAAGTTGCTTCGGCAAGATTTGGAGTTACCAGTTGGTATTTAACTGAAGCGGATGAATTGCAAATTAAAATGGCTCAGGGTGCAAAACCAGGAGAAGGAGGACAATTACCGGGCTTTAAAGTGGATGACTGGATTGGAAAAGTTCGTCATGCTACTCCCGGCGTTGGATTGATCTCCCCGCCACCGCATCATGATATTTATTCTATTGAAGATCTGGCTCAGTTAATTTTTGATTTAAAAAATGCTAACAGAAATGCAAGGATCAATGTAAAATTGGTTTCAAAAGCTGGTGTAGGAACTATCGCTGCCGGAGTTACGAAAGCAAAAGCTGATGTGGTTTTGATTTCGGGTCATGATGGAGGAACAGGTGCTTCGCCAATGAGTTCTATCAAGCATGCAGGCCTTCCGTGGGAATTGGGATTGGCAGAAACACATCAGACTTTGGTAAAAAATAAATTACGCAGCCGGGTTGTGGTTCAAACAGATGGCCAATTGAAAACAGGAAGAGACATTGCCATCGCTACTTTGCTTGGGGCAGAAGAATGGGGCGTCGCAACAGCAGCGCTGATCGTAGAAGGTTGCATTATGATGCGCAAGTGTCATTTAAATACATGTCCTGTTGGTGTGGCTACACAAGATGTTGAGTTGAGAAAACGATTTACCGGCGATGCAGATCATGTGGTTAACCTGTTTAAATTTTTAACACAGGAATTAAGAGAAATCATGGCGGAATTAGGTTTTCGCACTATCAATGAAATGGTTGGCCAGGTGGATTTCCTGGAAAAAAGAGAAAATGTGGAGCATTGGAAATTTCATAAGTTAAACCTTTCACCTATTTTATATAAAGAACCGGCTTCAAAACATGTTGGTTTATTTCGGCAGGAAGACCAGGATCATGGACTGGCGGATGTGTTGGATTGGAAGTTATTAAAAGCCGCTCAGCCGGCTCTGGAAAAGCAGAAAAAGGTAAGCGCCAGCTTTAATATTACGAATACTGACAGAACAGTTGGGACAATTTTATCAAACGAAATTTCTAAAAAATACAAAGCACAGGGATTACCGGATGATACAATTCATTTCAAATTTACCGGAACCGCTGGTCAAAGTTTTGCCGCATTCAACACAAAAGGTGTGACAATGGAGTTGGAAGGAGACGCCAATGATTATTTCGCAAAAGGATTAAGCGGTGCCAAAGTTTTCATTTATCCTTCAAAAGACGCAGCTTTCATTGCTGAAGAAAATATTATTATTGGGAATGTCGCTTTTTATGGAGCTACTTCAGGAGAAGCATTTATCCGCGGCAAAGCCGGTGAAAGATTTTGTGTTAGGAATTCCGGTGCAAATGTAGTGGTAGAAGGTGTTGGCGATCATGGATGTGAATATATGACCGGGGGAAATGCGATCATCCTTGGGGAAACAGGACGAAATTTCGCTGCCGGAATGAGTGGAGGAATTGCTTATGTTTATGATGTGCAACATAAGTTTGATGCTCTGTGCAACAAGGAAATGGTTGACCTGGATCCTGTGGAAGAAGAGGACGAAAAATTCCTGCACGAAATGATTGAAAAACAATACACTTTAACGGGAAGTACTGTAGCAAGATTTATTCTTAATGACTTTGAAAATCAAATGAAGAACTTTATAAAAGTGTTCCCGAAAGATTACAAAAAAGTATTAAAATCAGCTCTTGCAGAAGAGAAAGTTTCGATCAAATAATATTAATTGTTGAAATTATAAATAATTGGAATGGGAAAAAT
>JAICTW010000721.1 GCA_025936195.1 Flavisolibacter sp. | reverse complement strand
GTTTCATGACCGTAAGGTGGAGACATAATAACAGAAGAAAGGACACATACCTTACTGATAAAGACAATTTACCTAAAGAAGGATTAAGAGAAAACAGGATACGCGGCACTTTTAATGAAACGCCAACGGGGGATATAAAAGGTGGAGTTCTTCCTGCCGATAACAAACTTTCACAAAATGATTTTAATGAGGAGGATGAAACAATGAAGTAGAATGTTTCGTGAAAGCAGATAATTTTTTGTAACGACAACATTCCTGTACATAGTTTTTTCATAGAAAGTTTTTAGCCGCGGCTTGTGTTTCACAAGCCGCTTGTTATTTGTGAAATGCAGGGCAGCATCATTTCATAGATTTAATTGAAATCATTACTAAAATTATTTTCTCGTCTTTAAAAAAGCCACCAGCTTATTCAATTCATCATGTGACAAGGAGCCTCCATAAGCAGGCATATTACTGGCGCCATTGACAATGCGGATGGTTATTTGTTCTTCATTTAATCTGTTGGCTACGTGTGAAAGATCGGGACCTACATTTCCTCCGTCACCATTTATAGTATGGCAATACACACATGCTTTTTGTTGAAATAAAACCACACCGGCAGAAGCAAGTGTATCGGTTTTTGGAATAGAAGAAATGTTTGGCGCCTTTGCATCAAAATGCGGCGACCATGCCGCCCTGTTGCCTACAGACAATAGTGCTATCACTATAACCACAACAAAAGCGCTTCCCACGATGGACCAGGGACGCTTCATCGGACTTCTTTCTCCTTTGTTGGAAACAAACGGCAGAGCAAACAATAAAAATAAAATCAGTAAGGGCCCGAAGAACATGGCGTACGATTCAATATTATGCGGCATCAATGCAAACAGTGCATAGATCCATAACAAATACCAGTCTGGCCGCGGTGTGGCAATAACAATAGAAGGATCAGGTGGTTTGGTCAGTGCAGGCGGACCCACTATCACGGCTAAAACCACAATGGCGATAATGGTAATGGAGCCAAACAAGGCATCACGCCAAGCGGCATAGGGCCAGAAGGGAACACCGCTGTTGCGAAGCATGTTATGATACCACTGACGGTAAGTTTTGGGATCAATCAACCTCCCTGCCTGTGGCGGTTCTGAAATTCCATTGTGCATCACCAGCCATAAATGAAAAGCAAGAAAAGTAAAAATGAGTGCCGGAAATAAAAACACATGAAAAGAAAAGAAACGGCTGAGGCTTTGTCCCCCCAGTGTATCGCCGCCTAATAACAATCGTGCAATGGATTTTCCAATCAATGGAATTCTTCCCATTTGTTCTGCAGCAACAACAGCCGACCAAACGCCATTGTTATCCCAGCGAAGCAATTGCCCGGTAAAGCCCATGCTTATTGTCAGCAACAATAAAATCACTCCGCTTACCCAGCTCATTTCTCTTGGAAATTTATAAGCAGCCGTGATGTAGGTGCGCATCATGTGCAGTCCCACCATCACAATCATTCCCGATGCGCCGAAGTAATGAATGCCCCGCAAAACCCTTCCCATAGTGGCTTTGTAGGTAATGTATTGCAGCGATTGAAAAGCCTGGTCGGAAGAAGGCTGATACAATAAGGCCAGGCCAATACCTGTTGCTACCTGCAAAATGAAACAAAATAAAGTAGCGCTTCCAAAAACATAAGCCCATTTGGAACCGGGTGGCACAGGATGATCGAGCAAAGGTTTCATCATTTCTGAAAACCCGCTGCGGTCGTTGATCCACCGTCCTGCTTTTTTAAAAAAAATCATAGTGTTGAGTGCCTGATATTTTGGAAGGGTTTATATATGTTAGTTAGAAGTTTGATTCGTGGTTTATAAAATGTTTGATTTACGACCCAGAATTTTGTTTGATGAAAAAGTTGATTCTTGGTTTATGAGATTTTGTTTTTGAGTGTTTCATGGTTAACTGATGAATTGTGGAATTGCTTATTTCATTGTTGCGAATATTTTTTTGGTCCGAACTTCTTTACTACTATTTGACTTCTGTTGTGTCACACTCTTGTACTTTCAAGAATTCTATT
>JAICTW010000116.1 GCA_025936195.1 Flavisolibacter sp. | reverse complement strand
TTGTTGATTACATCCCGGCTCATACCATATTTGGCAGATAATTTACGATAGCTCGTTCCTCCTTTTAAGTACTCCTGAATTACTTGATTTTTAATGTCCATAAATGATCGATTTGGGGTCAACCTATTTCAGGACGAGACAACTCATTAATACAACTACCATCTGTATTGGTTGGATTTTGGGTACAAATGGTATTATTTGATGTCTGCGCATAAAACGCGGCTGCGCCGTTAATCAGAAAAGGATAACTACAAATAATATCAGAAACAAATTTGTTGGGGATGTCCACTTCCCTGAGTGAAGAGGAAGACGGATTATCTAAACAGATGATATAGGCTTTTGAGGAACTTCCGGTATGAATACAGAACGCTCCATAAGGCTGGTAATTTCCCAGGTCCATATATACACAACTTAATTCCGGTGTTGTTGTATTAACTTCTACCAGAAAGGAGTGGGACAGACTGGCATTCGTTGCTGTTAAAAAAAGCCTGTGTTCATAAAAGAGCAGATCACCAGCGGAAAAAATTCCTGCCGGCAGGTCTCCCAGTTTTTTAAAAACTCCACCTTCATACTTGTACAATACACTTACTCCCCCGGAATTACCGGCTGCATAGAGAATCGCTGCAGAATCGGCGACAAGTGCGTTTATGGAATTACCCTTATCAAAAACTCCAAGAAACTGGCAAGACATAGCATCACATAACTTACGCCTATATAAGCTTCCCCAACCCGAAACCCAATACAAATTTTCCTCACCGTCAATAGCAATGTCAGTGAATTGATTTTCTGGAAATTGATCAATGTTGTTAGTAGCAGCACATGAAGGAACTTCCTGGGTGTTACAATTGGATAAGTTGATGACGTATGTTTTGTTCCCTAACGGCACATTAACGGGGGAGGTCACATACACATCCTGGGCATTTGATGTGAAATTAAGCAGAAGGCAAAATAGAATGATTGAGTATTGAGTAGCCGTTTTCACTCCGGGTTGTTTTTGACTAATCACGTAAAACTTTATTCGTATCCGACTCACTTCTTCAATTCTCCAACACTATCCTAAATCCATCCAATGCACTCTCCAAATTCTCAACTATTTTATCTGCCAATACATCAGGATCGGGTAGGTTATCCAAATCAGCAAGTGATTTATCTTTCAGCCATGTAATATCTAAAGAAGTTTTGTCTCTTGCAATGATCTCGTCATAAGAAAACTTTCTCCATCTTCCATCGGGTGTTGCTTCGGACCAGGTTTCCTTTCGTTGCAACGCTGGTAAATGATTTCCTGGAAACCATTCCCAAGTGTATTATGCACCTTCATGGCGCAACCAATTATTTTGTATGTTATCTCATCAAACTGCTGCATAATTGTCCGGATCAGGATTAAAGATTTCAGGATTGGCAGGATGGTTCATTCTTTTTCAATAAAATCTTCTTGTGTGCCCAGATCATTGTGTAAAGATGGTATGAAAACCATTCTTTAAACATTTTAAATGTCCTGTTATGCGGCCACATGGACTTGTCGGTGTACCAGCCATTCAACTGGTCCGTGAACAGCAAGTCGAAATGCTTCTTCATCCATTGTTCAATTTCTTCCGTTGTTTCCAGGTCGGGCAAAAGATATACTTCTCCTTCCAGAACCATTCCGTCAACAATCATTTCCTTATCGTGAAGCGAAAGCCAGTCAAGGAAGGGCTGTTGCTTTTTGATTGCAACTGCAGACCGGCGCACATTTTCAAAATATTGCTCTACTGACTCCATAAAAATATTTTATTCTATAATTGTCTGAATCAGGATGAATGGATTTTAAGATGAACAGGATTAAGGTACAATCTTAATTGTGGCTTGCCTCAATCGAAGCGCATCCTGGGCATCCGTGCATCCTGCAAATCCTGATTCAGACAGGGTGTTGCAGAAAGACCGGACTTTGGGTATGATTTGATTGGTGGATATTTATTAAGACCTAAGATTTCATTTTATTGAATGCAAATTCTAGTATCTTATTTTCCTTGACAAAGTTTACGTGATTTTTAAAAAGCCAATCTTCGATTATTCTAGTCGATGGCAGATAGACTTTTGTCACTTTATCTTCTAAGTGCTGTTGTGTTTTGAAGTTTTTCTTTGAAATAACAATGTTTTTATAATAAACCTCAAGCAAATCGGAAAAATCTATTTTCCTTTTTCGCAAAAGTTCTGCACTTCTTATTAATGTATCAATATTTAAAACAATGAGAGGTCTGACATTTGCTACATTTAACCCTTTTGCTTTTAAAGCTTCGAGTTCATGTCGAAACCAGACATTAAAAAGTGAATTTAATCCTGGAGTATCATATACAATATCATGCACAATAAGTATCGGGAATATGACTGCATTTTTTATCTTATAACTTTTGTCGAATGGATTTGTAAGCTGAAGTACTTTTTCAACATTTTTTACCAATTGTTTTATCCCTACGCCTCTTCCATTAGTCTCTTGTAAAAATTTCTCCTTAAGCTGCTCTTCAATGTCTGCAAACACTTGCCTTTCCTTAACCGCGCCATTGATTAGCACATCTTTGTTTTCTATGAGATAGATATATTTACCATTTCTGATGTAGTAATCCACAGACCCTTTAACTCCCTTCTTTTCAATCGCTTCTCCTGTATACTGAATATATCTGTCGTCAAAACAGTAACTCAGAACTTCATATAAGAGATATTTTTCTGAAAAATTTGTAGTGAAGAAAGTCCTAAAGCCGAAAATCTTATCTTCTTCACCTAACAGATCGTAGATTTTAGAAAGCTCGAAATAAATACTCTTATAGAGTTTATCAGAACAAAAGAGTGGATGGGTTACTCTAAACTTTTTATTCTTCAATCCAACTAACGGCGAAGACCTAACAATTCGAAAATCAATATCATCTTCTTGCGAATATTGTTGAACAGACATTCTTTTAATGAATTCTTCGTCTTCAGAGTTCTCAGCTGTAAGTTCTAAAAACCCATCTTTTTCTTTATTAATTATCGATCTTAGAATGCTTATTATTCTTGCATTATATTCTTCCATTGAATTGACTGCGTACTTACCAAGAAATTGCTCCACGTGCTTATTCAACTTTTCTTGTCTCCGAATAAAGTCCGTGAGCAACATTGCTTTAACTGATTGGCAGAAAAATTCTCGATCTGCAATAAAGTTGTTTAATTCAGATGTAGAGAAACTCATGTTCAGCAGCACTAGTCCCAAGTAAATGTCAGGATACCTATGTTCTATGTCCTCTGTGCTGTGAGCATGCTGTATCGTAAAAGACTGGTTAAGCAACAAATAGATTTTAAACAAGTCCATCTCTATTTGTTTAAAATCTTTACTAGTTTCATCATCAACTTTCTCAATACCCAGTTGAATCAGCCGTAAGCTGCTAATTGGAGATAAAACATTTAGTCCATTTCTTTCACTTTCAGTATAATGTTTATCAACTCTTTCAATAATCTCATTGAAACAGAGTTCGTTTTCTGGATGAATCCAGAATGCTAATACATCGATTAACCGGCTAGATGCATGATCCATTGTTTGCCTAGCTAAGAGTGAGGTACCAGCCTTAAGTAATTTTTCCGTCGGTATTCCATGCATAAGCTCTTCCATTTGCTCGTTTAGGTCAGGAAATACTCGAGAATATTCAGCCAAAAGATTTACAGTAACAGCCATAACCAATTAAACTTTTATCATGAAAGCTTCACTCATTTGTAATTTTTGCTTTTGATTATAGGCGTTCTCGCTCAAATGCTTTCCTCAAAATACTTTGTCTTAATGCTTCTGCCTGTTGCAAACTGTTGGTAATTGTTTCTTCGAATTTATCTACTACAGTAAGGTGGCTTTTAATTCCCAGGACAAATTGATTTTGTTCTTTATGAACCGTAAGACAAACACCTTTCTCTTCACGTTTAGCTTCATAACACCAGCATGCAGGTTGATGGAAGATTTGTTTTGAACAGTCCATCCGCAAGCAGTTAATTGTTGATCTATTTGATCCCTTGCCTGTTGTTCAGGGTTTTGGCTGATGAAGAATTGCTAATATACAAAAGGCACGCAAGCCAAGGCCGTGTTTTGCAATTATGGGAAAAAATTTTTGAATAAAAAAGGGCAGTGCTACGGTGCGGCTCTGTTCAGCACCTTGAATTGTTTTCACATTTTACCTATCACACGGAATCTAACATCAAAAACAAAACCCGCCAATCAGCGGGTTTGTTTCATTTATTTTACCAAAAGCTTTTTACTTCGCCGGCATATCAAACAATTTCGGATCAACATCTTTGTTCACGTCCACACTGTTCACTTTCATGTTCATTGAAAATTGTCCGCCCATGTCCAGTTTCATGGTCATAGGAACCACCCATCCATAATCTGTGTTTTTAAAATCAGAGTACGTCGTGGTCATATCCATTTGCTGGCCCATCATTTCTGCAGACCTTACCTGCTGAATGAGATAATAAGTAGCAGGATCGAAATAATAAGTGGTTGCTACGTTGTTCTTATCTGTAACTTTTACTTTGTAAGCATTCACATCGCCAACTTTTTCCTGTCCCAGTAATTCTGCCTTTCCACCTCTGTCAGCATAATCCAAAAGAGGAACTGCATAGATTTGTTCTTGTCCCGATTTGATCTGATCTTCCGGTAATGCCTGCGGATCAGCAATTCCCGCCATCGGGTTCACCATCCATCCACCTTTATCGGTAACTACCTGAATAATTTTTTGCCCGTTGAAATCCGATTCGCTTCGGTAACCTTTTCCGTTGGCGATCACGATAGTACTGGGCGCCTCGTTGCCCATTACTTCCATAGTATTTTGCATTTGCACCGAAGTAATTCCTTTCAACTTTTCTTTTCCGCCGACGGCGTCTAAGTGTTTGGCAATAATATCATCGGCGGTTTGCGCATGAACAACCGATGCAGTAAATAAGGCCGTCAGTGCCAGCAGGCCAATTTGTAAGCGTTTCATTTTTTGTGTTTTTAGATTAGAGATCCTGGTTGTTGATAAGGCCTAAAGATAAGGAAGGGCATTGTTCTTCAGGAAAGTTTTCCGAAAGATTATACTAACATTTTAACCGGCCCTCGCAAACTGGAAATTATTCTCGCTTAATAAAAATGAATTGCTGAGCAACCATCGAATCCTGCTGAAATATTAATGGAAAGTGAAGAGAGAGAAATCCTTTAGTCCGAAACCTTTATGGATTTTCTATAACAGGCCATCCGTCTTTGTCCCATTCCATTTCTTTGATGATCAGTTTGGAACGTCCAAAATCTTTTGCATCATAACCATGATAAATGATGTAGTCCTTTCCATCAAAAGTATAAGCAGCGTTATGGCCGGCACCATACCATTCCTGTCCGTCGCCCTGCACCATCAATGTTCCTCCACCCTTTGTCATGGCAATACCATTTTTATCAAGATAAGGTCCCATTATTTTTTCGCTTCTTCCAATCACTACTTTGTAATTGCTTTTGGGGCCTCGGCAACAATAATCCCATGAGGTGAACAAATAGTACTCGTTATTTTTTTTGAAGATGAAAGGCGCTTCAATGGCATCGTTCCCTGGTGAAGAATCGGAAGCGGAAATGTCTCTTTGTCTTTTGGCAACTGTGTACCATTGTTCGGGCTGGGCCACCGAAACCAAATCAGGATTTAATTTCACCAGTTTGATCCCTTCCCAAAACGATCCGAACACCAGCCAGGGAACATCATTTTCATCAATGATTAAATTAGGATCAATGGCATTCCACTGGTCTCTCCCGGGAACGGATTGAATCAGCCTCCCCATGTCCTTCCATTCAAAATCTTTGGAAGCACTGTCCAATGTTTTATTAATGGCCACACCGATGCACGAAGTGTTTTTTCCGAAAGAGGAAACGGCATAATACAAATAGTACTTACCATTATGATAACTGATATCAGGAGCCCACATACTATTGCCTTTATAATTGGGCAATGCTTTTGCAACCCATTGAGGTGTTTTGGAAAACACAGGCATTTCCTTTCTCCAGTTCTTCATATCGGTTGAAGAAAAAACAGAAATACCATTTGCTGTGCAGAATAAATAGTACTTGCTTTTTTCCTTGATCATTACCGGATCGTGAACGGGTGTTTCTCTAGTTGGTGTAATGGTGCCTATTGGCGCAGGCTGAAATCTTTTGCGAATGCTGTCATTCACGGTCGGTTGCGCCAACGCATTTTGCGCAAGAACAACACCAGCCATAATGATGAAGAGTTTTTTCATACCAATGATTGCTGCAAAGTTTACCTGCTATTTCATTTTTATCCTGATCACATTCACCGAATAAGGAGCCATCGTTAACGAAACGGTTTTGCCCTTGATATGCAATGGCTGCTCCACCGGTTTTATTGTTTGATCCGTTAATGAATTTACATCATCCAAATGTTCTGCTGTTAATACTGTCAGCGAAGCATTATTATTTAATGCGGAGGCTCCGTCAATAACAATCGTTCTCTTCTGTTCTTTACGATCGGTGTTCACTATTTTCAAAATAATTTCATTGGAAGCTTTATCAAGTGCAGCCGATGCATAACAACTATCCTGTCCGGCTATAATCTGCCCATTCTGCAAAATAGGAATGACATTCGTTCCCCTGTTGTTGGAAAATAATTTCTGCACATAATAATCAGGCGTGCCATACGATTTTAAATTATCAAACCAAATTAAATCGGGAGTCCATTGCCATCCATCCACATGGGCAAGCAAAGGCGCATAAGAAGCCATGTTCACTACATCGGCATTGCGCTCAAGGCCCGTCATGAAAGCAGCTTCAGACAAAGCACATTTCCAATTATTTTTATTTTCAGGGCTTACGGTCTGTACGCTTTGCGCAGCATATTCACCGGCAAAAATTTTGGGCCCTTTACGATCATAATCATCGTAGCGTTTAGCATTTTGCAAAAACCATTCAGGCGAACGGTAATAATGTTCATCTAAAAAATCGGCATTCAACTTTCGCAGTGTGTCGTTTAAAAAATCAAAGCGGTCGCCATCAGGATCAGGGCCAACACTGTTGACCAATTTAATATCTGGATACTTAGCCTTAATGGCTTTTGAAAAAACAAGATAACGTTCAATGTATTGCGGTCCCCATTGTTCATTGCCCACCCCCATCATTTTTAAATGAAAAGGTGCAGGATGTCCCATTTGCGCTCTTACTTTTCCCCAGGCTGTTGTCGTATCGCCATTGGCAAATTCAATGAGGTCTAAAGCATCCTGTATGTAAGGATCAATTTCATTGGTGGGAACTACTTCGG
>JAICTW010000344.1 GCA_025936195.1 Flavisolibacter sp. | reverse complement strand
GGTAGTTATGCCGTACGAAAAGAAAAGGTTGTGAAAATCTGTTAAAGCAAAAGAGCTCCTTATTGGAGCTCCTTTACTTTGCTATTGATTTTAATTACCAACTTTCACCCGGTTCTGTTCATCATCTGCACCACCAATTTTTCTTCGCTGCTGCATGCCTTTGATTGGCTTTCCAAAACGATACGTAAAGGAAAGAGAAGCCACGCGACTGTCGCGACTATTTACAAAATGTGCCAGTGTGTTTTCAAAATTAATATCACCTGTTGCTTTATTGGTATAGAGAATATCACGAACATTCAATCTCAGCGTTCCTTTGTTCTTCAGCATTTGTTTACCAATACCAGCAGAGAGTTGTCCCAGCGGTTGAATAATCACCTGTCCATCTACCCCTTTCGTTCTGTAAAATCCACTGATCTCAGCACTCCACCCTTTGTTGAATTTAAACTGATTATTCACATTAAATAAAAGGTTAGCCGCTGCTATGTCAATGTACTCTCCATTACCATTTAATCTTCCTTTGAATTGGGTGTAATTGTAATTGCTGTAAATAGATGCATTCCACCATTTGGTTACCGGCACCTGCGCACTTACTGCAATACCTGCTGCATTGCGTTTACCAATATTTCCATGGCGCACGATGGTTGCATAGGTTTTTGTTCCATTCACTTCTTCCTGTTGAAAGGTTTCATTCATGTAATCAGTAGTGCGACTATAGTTCAATGTTGTTGTCAGGAAGTTTTTATAGGTATGGCTTGCTTCAAAATTGTTGGTGAACTGAGGTTTGATGAAAGGATTTCCTGCTTCGTAGGTGTATTCATCAAGAAAAAATAAAAACGGATTCAGATCCTGATACGCAGGCCTGTCAATTCTTCTGCCAAAGGACAAGGCAAATTGATTATTGTCATTCGCTTTGTAACTCACGAATACAGTCGGGAACAGACTTCCATAATTCTTTTTAAAAGAAGAATCCACTCTTGTAGGATTGCCGTATTGCTTTCCTGTGTAAGAAGTATTCTCATAACGCAAACCCAATTGTGCACCAATTTTCTTGAATTGTTTGTTCACACTTACATAAGCAGCATTGATGTTTTCCTTGTACAGAAAGTGATTGGTTTTAGAATAATCCGGCACTTCATTATTAGATGATACCGAAAAATATTGAGCATGATTGTCAGTATTCACATAACTTGATTTTACACCTGCTTCCAGTTTTGCTTCTTTACCTATGGATTGCGTATAATCCACTTTGGCAGAATAAATAGCAACGTTCACCGGAAGATCACCTCTTAAAGTTTCTGTGTGTTTTTCTGTCCAGTCCGGATTGTAAGTAGTGTTGAAGAAATCCTGGCTTTGTCCCGAGCCATAAGTGATATAATCCAGATCGGAAGTAATTTCTCTTCCGGTAGAATCAAATTGGTGACGGAAATTCAGGTTCACACTTCCGTTTTTCCAATTCTCCTTTTGTTTGCTTTGCGCATACACAATACTATCCACAACACTGTTGGCATCTTTCAAATAGCTTGTGCTTTTGCTGCTGAACGTTCCCGGATTAATGAAGCCGGAAGTAACAATACCTAAAGTTGTTTTCTTCGTTACAAAATAATCAGCGCCGATTTTAGCATTACTAAACTGTCCCTGATTGCGCATGTGGGTTCCCTGCTCAAAAATGGCTTCAATATCTTTTGTAGAAGGATCTTTGAATTTTCTAAGAATATCCAGTTGCTGAAAGCGATTAGATTTATTGGCGCTGGCATTGGCAAACAAATTCACCTTGCCTATACGATAATTCAAATTCAGGCTATTATTACTCTGCCAGTACCTGCCCTGCTGATAACCGAGAGTAATGCTACCATTAAATCCAACCTGCCTGTTCTTCTTTGATTTGATGTTGATGATACCTGAATTTCCGGATGCATCATACTTTGCAGAAGGATTGGTCATGATCTCTATTTGATCAATGGCCGAAGAAGGCAGACTTCTTAAATAATTCACCAGGTCTGTTCCGCTGATATACGACGGTTTCCCATCCAGCATCACCATTACGCTCTGCTTTCCTTTTAAGCTGATGTTGCCATCTTTATCTACGGTTACTCCGGGAGATTTTTCCAAAACATCCAAAGCCGAAGAACCCGCACTTGTAATGGACGATTCCACATTGATCACCATTTTATCAATCCTTTGCTCAATGAAAGGTCTTTTGGCTGTAATGGTTATATTGGTCATTGACTTGGCTAAAGGAACCAGTTCAATGGTTTTTAAGTGAATTAGCTGGCTGCTTTCAGAAATTTCGAAATTTTCCGAAAAACCTTTTTGATGGCCAATCGCGGAAACCATGACCATATATTTTCCATTGGAAACATTCTCAAAAGCGAAATTTCCGTCCTTATCTGCCACAGAAAATTTTACAGTTGAAGAATCTTTTGCGCTCAATAAAGCAATGGTAGCCGACGCGATGGTTTTTTGGCTGCCATCAATTACATTACCACTGATCTTTGCTTTCCCGGTTTGTGCCTGGCTGACAAAGGTTCCTATAAGCATCAGCAAGGTTAAAATCTGTTTCATTATAGTTGGTTTTATTACTTGGTTATAAAAATTACAGGTCAAAATTAAGTACTATGCAATGCCAAGAACATTGTTTTAAAATAAGCGGCCTTATTTCTTGATGGCCGGTAAACTGTTGTATGGCTTTCGGGAATAGGACGCAGAAGCGTTTACACGGTTACAGCTTGCAGTATTATTGTTATCAGCGGAAAGTATTAGCCATGAACGGCTAAGATTGAACCTGATGAAAAAATCAGAAAAATGCGTTGGTAACTTAACTTGCAGCAAATTTTTTAAATGCTCGTTGATTACAGATCAGATACACAGACCAAACCAACAAAAGAAATGCTGGAGGCCATGTTCCAGGCTAAAGTGGGTGATGATGTTTTTGGGGAAGATCCTTCGATAAATGAACTGGAACAATTAGCTGCTGATATGTTTGGAATGGAAGCCGCTATCTTTTGTCCTTCCGGCACCATGACAAACCAAATCGCTATCAAATGCCACACGCAGCCCGGTGATGAAGTGATCTGCGACGTTTCTTCTCATATTTATCAATACGAAGGCGGAGGTATTGCCTTGAACTCAGGAGCTTCGGTGAAATTGATTTACGGCGATAGAGGAAGAATTACGGCACAACAGGTTTTGGAAAACATCAATCCGGATGACGTTCATAAAGCCCATTCCAGTTTGGTAAGTTTGGAAAATACATCCAATCGCGGTGGCGGCAGTTGTTATGAAATAGAGACGATCAGAAAGATCAGGGAAGTTTGCAATCAGAACGATCTAAAGCTTCACCTGGATGGCGCAAGATTATTTAATGCCCTGGTTGAAAAGAAGCAAACGCCAAAAGAATACGGGCAACTCTTTCACAGCATTTCCATTTGCCTGAGCAAAAGTTTAGGTTGCCCAGTGGGAAGTCTATTATTAGGAACAAAAGATTTCATAAAAAAAGCAAGAAGAGTGCGTAAGGTTTTTGGTGGTGGAATGCGGCAGGCTGGTTTTCTGGCAGCCGCAGGAATCTTTGCATTGAAAAATAATATTGAAAGATTGCAACAGGACCACGAGCATGCCCGCCAAATTGCAGCGGCATTGAAGAAGAAAGATTTTGTCGGTGAGATACTTCCGGTTGAAACCAACATCATCATATTTGAAATAAAAAAACCATGGACATCCAATAGCTTTGTCGAAAAATTAAAAGAGTCCAACATTTTAGGCCATTCCATCTCTCCCACCCAGGTTCGACTCGTTACTCATTTGGATGTAACACCCGAAATGGTTCAAAAAACCATTGACGTCATCAATAAACTTTAACCGAAATAACCAACTATGTTTCCAAAGATCAATCCTACAGACACGACAGCATGGAAATCCTTAGAACAGCATGCCAATGAAATGGCACAAGTTCACATGAAAGAATTGTTTGCTAAAGATGCAGACCGTTTCAAAAAATATGCGCATCGCTTCAATGATATTTTAATTGATTTTTCAAAGAACATTATTACCGATAAAACGCTGAAGATTTTAATTGAACTGGCAAAGGAATGTCAGCTTAAAGAGGCCATTGAGGCCATGTTTGAAGGCGATTTGATCAACGAAACGGAAAACCGTTCTGTGTTACATACCGCGTTAAGAAATTTTTCAGGCAAACCCATTTATTCTGCAGGCAAAAATGTGATGGATGATGTAAAAAGGGTGCAGGAACAAATGAGAACCTTCTGCGGAAAAATTCACAATGGGGAATGGAAAGGATACACGGGCAAAAAAATAAAATACATTATCAACATTGGAATCGGCGGAAGTGACCTGGGACCGTT
>JAICTW010000432.1 GCA_025936195.1 Flavisolibacter sp. | reverse complement strand
TCAACGCTTTCACCAAAAAAATTGCCTATCCTGATAAGTGGAAAGATTATGCAACACTTGCTATAAATCGTAACGATTACCTGGGTAATGCAAGAAGAGCCAGCCGCTTTGCTTATAATGAAATGATTGGCCGTTTTGGCAAACCTGTTGACAAAACCTTGTGGGGAATGACGCCTCCAACCATCAATGCCTATTACAATCCATCAAATAATGAAATTGTTTTTCCTGCCGGTATTTTACAATTTCCCTTCTTTGACTTTGGTGCTGATGATGCGGTGAACTATGGTGGCATTGGCGCTGTAATAGGTCACGAAATGACACATGGCTTTGATGACCAGGGAAGCCAGTTTGCTGCCGATGGCAATTTAAAGAACTGGTGGACAAAAGAAGATGAAGCTAAATTCAAACAAAGAACTGCATTGGTGGTGAATGAATACAACGGATTTACCGTGTTGGATACACTTCATGTAAATGGAAAACTTACACTTGGAGAAAACCTTGCTGATTTGGGCGGATTGAACATTGCTTATGAAGCTTTCACACACACCAAACAGTTTAAAGAAGGAAAAAAGATTGACGGCTTTACACCGACACAACGCTTCTTCTTAAGCTGGGCACAGGTATGGCGCAGCAACACTTTACCCGAAACTTCTGCCCAATTGTTATTGGTGGACCCACACTCTCCCGGCATGTACCGTTGCAATGGTCCCATAATGAATATGGATGCCTGGTACACAGCATTCAATGTTAAACCCGGTGATAAAATGTATGTAGCGCCGGATAAGAGAATAAAGATCTGGTAAGTCTTAGTGAATATGATTGGAGTGGATTGAAGGATTTAGCTGAAAATAAATTTATAGTCCTGCAACGATGCAGGACTTTTTTTATCCGCATTAATTTCGTCCAATGATAAATGAAAATGAACTAAGGCTAGGCAATTATTTTCTTCAAAAGATAAACACCAGGATCGTTCCTGTCAGATGCACACATCAGCATTTTGAAATGCTAAAGAACGGAAACGGAAAGGAAATTTTCCCATTGGTTTTAAGTGCAGAAATTTTAGAGAAATCTGGCTTTTCAGAAAACAAAAAGTATCCTCTTTTACCCGATGCAAGAGAATTTATTTTAGTACTTCCGGTAATTGGAA
The DNA here is from genome assembly GCA_025936195.1 of Flavisolibacter sp. Next base: position 2,424 of record JAICTW010000432.1, on the reverse strand, counting down.
ACAACAGTAATGATGTCCGTGCTTACATAAAAAATAATAAAGAATGTTTTGGAAGAGCTATGGTAAACAATTTACCAGTCAGTAATAATTTTTATCATCTTCATCAGTTACAGAATCTCTACTTTGCTTTAACCAATAAGGAGCTGGATGTAAAATTGTAAAGGTTTTCTTAGACAGTGAAGACCGCTTGTGTACTTAGCTGCATTGCTACTATCATCGCCTGTTGTGTCACTCACTTGTACGGTTTGGAATTCTTATCATCACTTGCGACGCTCACTACTGATTTCAATTATTCTTTAATTCATCGGTCGTGACATTCGGCTCCTTCGAAGCCTACTTCTAATAACAATTTCTTTTTTCTATATCATCTTATACATCCTACTTCTGACTTCATTCCGTCCACTTAATACAAACGGGATTTCCAACATCAATTCTTTTTCCTGTGTCAGTCAGTAATCCGGTTTGATGATTGACTTTAAAGATCACAACATCGTCGCTGTTTTGATGCGCCACTAATAAATAATTACCGCTCGGATCAAAATTAAAATTGCGTGGCGTTTTACCATAGGTTGACTGGTATCCAACAACACTAAGCTTTCCTGTTTTCTGATCAATTTTATAAATAGCAATATTATTGGCGGAATCTCTGTTAGAAGCATACAGAGATTTTCCATCATTGGATATATGAACATCGGCACTGGTGAAAAACTGCTTGAAGTGAGGAGGCAAAGTGGAAATGGTTTGTATGTTCTTCAGCTTTCCGTTTTGATAATCGAATGCTGTAACCGTTCCTCCCATCTCCTGCACTAAGTAAGCCCATTTCCCATTGGAATGAAAAATTAAATGCCTTGGTCCTGACCCTCCTTTTAGCTTCACACTATCCTTTGTTGTAACGGCTCCGGTTTTGTCGTTAAAGGAATACTCGATAATCTTATCTAATCCCAAATCCTGCACAAACAAATACTTATTATCGGGCGAAAGCACTGTGGAATGCACATGCGGCCCATCCTGTCTTTGCGGATTAACACCATGTCCGTAATGCTTAACCGAACTCACCGCTTCCCCCAAACTGCCATCAGCCTTAATGGGCAATACAGCAAATGTGCCGCTTGAATAATTGGCAACGATCACCCATTTGCCGGTTTTGTCAACAATAATATAACAGGGATCATCACCCATGGAAGATTGCTGATTTAAAAAACGCAAATGACCGGTGTTGTTATCAAATGCAAAGGCAGAAACATGTCCTTTGGACGTTTCATTTACGGCGTAAACAAATTTCTGATTAGGTGCAACAGTTAGGTATGATGGATTACGTGTTTTAACGGAATCAATGATCTTTACCGATCCGTCTTTCCTGTCAAAATTATATACATATATGCCGGTGCTTTTGCCGGTGGTATAGGTTCCTACCAGTAAATAATTTTTTTGAGCGAAAGCAGATGCTGAGAAAAACAGCAGCAGGATAAAAGTAAAAAGCTTCATAATGATTGAAGTTAATTCATCTTAGCTTTCAATCAACGAAGCTTTTTACTTTACAACCGTTTATGATTTTGAAACGAACATTTTTTGCATTTCCTCCTGATCGTGATGATACACATCCGGTCTGAAATTCATTCTTCCGTTTTCATCTGCCCACGCCGTGAGATAGGTAATGTTCACCGGCTCTTTTGCTTTCAGATCAACCGTTTGTTCTTTTCCGCTGTTCATAGCGCTTCTGATCTTTTCAGGTGTCCAGTCAGATTGATTCCGTAAAAGAAATTGCGCCAGCTTTTCTGCATCTTCCACACGAATGCATCCATGGCTTAAGGTTCTGTCTCCTTTTGCAAACAAATTTTTATCCGGCGTGTCATGCAAATAAATCTCGTGAGTGTTGGGGAAAAGAAACTTGATCTTTCCTAACGGATTATCTTTCCCCGGCAGTTGTCGCAATTCAGGAAGGCCGTCGTTTTGTTTTACTATTTCAATATGGTGTTTCTTTAAATACGTGGCATCCGATTTCATCTTCGGCATGATCTCATCACGCACAATACTTTCAGGGATATTCCATACCGGATTAAAAACAATCTGGTTGATATCGCTGCTGAACATAACCGTACTGCTTCCTTCTTTACCAACGATCACCGGCATTTGAAAAGCTTTACCACTGTCAGTGTAAGCAAACAGCATTTGTGAAGGAATATTCACTTCAATCCGGTCGCTGTCCGTTTGAGGGGGCATCCATAACAAGCGGTTCATGTTCACAATGATCTGCTGAATACGTTGCTCAGCCGGAACATTCAATGCCTGCATGGTGGAGTCATTTACAATACCTGTTGGTTGTAAGCCAGTTCTTTGCTGGAAGGTTTTTACAGCGGCTACTAATGAATCTGAAAACAGATTGGTTGTATCCGTTCCGTTATAATCTTTTGTCAACTGCAATCG
>JAICTW010000382.1 GCA_025936195.1 Flavisolibacter sp. | reverse complement strand
TTCACCTTTCAATACTGGAGACTGTTTTAATTTAAAACCACGTGGCACAATTTTACCAGGCGCATCCTATTATACATTCAGAGATGCTCAGGGAATCGTTCATTTTCTTGACGTTCTGCGTGGCCTGTCTGGCAGAAAGCCAATAGGTATAAGACTTTCAATTAACAATAAAAAGGAGTTCCGTGAGATTTGTTATGCCATCCGCAAAACGCAAATCATTCCTGATTTCATTGTGGTGGAAGGTCCATTTGAAAACACTGCCGCTATTCATGAAGAAAAAGATCCTCAAACAATAATGCCGCTGTACGAAGCTTTGCTATTTGTCTCACAAACTCTCCAGGTTTATGGATTAGAAAAAGAAATTAAGATCATTGCTTCCGGCGAGATTAAGTCCGCTTTTGATATTCTTAAAATTCTGGCATTAGGAGCCAGTGCCGTCTGCACGGATCCTTCCAATTACAGTTTGTATAACAGAAAAGCATTTTCCTTTTACAAAGGTTACGATGTAACTGTTTTTCATAATAACATTATGAAAGCTACAGTCCAAGCCATGAAAGCTTGTGAATGCAGGAACCTAAGTGAAATTACCTTACCGAAGCTTTTTCGCAGACTGGGTCCATTGCATTCAAATGGGTTCGCCATATCAAATGTCCCGGTTTTATATCCGGGCATTGTAAAAAGGATCTACAATTCGCAATTGAAATACCACGTACAATGATCAAACGAGCGGGATGCGGATTGAATGCAGGATAAATCTTGTGTTATACGCCATCATGTAGCTATAGTAATAACCCAGACAAGTAATGCGGAGACAAAAGATAAGGATGACGAAAAATAGAAGAGGAATGAGCTCAGCGTAATATCCTCTAAATAAGTTTTACAAAATCGTTGTTATGGTAATCTGATTTTTTCGCTTACTGCATCTCTTTTAAGATTTATTCTTTCCGCTTGAGACGCATCGTATGGCGTGTTGGAGGTGGAAAATAAAACAACAGGTGCTGTTTTATAATCTTCAACGTTCCGCAATATCTTCAGAGCTTCTTTGGCATTGAGACGCAGCATATTAATGTCAAGTATAATCAGGCAAGATAATGTAGGCATCTGCCCCCTATGAATGAACTGTTACAGGCTCTCCGCATCTGGGAAACTGAGAAGCTGAATATTGTCGGCATCCTCCAGTAGCAATTCACTGACATATTGTATATCGTCCGGATCATCATCGGCATATAAAACCAAAAGCTCTGGCTCATTTGTTTCATGCATGCAACTTAGTTTTACTACCAGCCACATCAAAATACCAGACCAAACTTTAGCAGCCTGTTTCCTTTCCAAGCTTGCAGGTAAACGGTTGTTGGACACCTCTCATAGTGAGTGATTTATATAAAGTACCAAGGGCCGGCCTTAAGGCCAGCCCGGTACAACAAGAGGACAAAAGTTTGAAATAGGATCTTTAATTTCTTTTCAGAGCATTGGCAATAACGGCCATTGGGAATCCGGTACCCGTTGGAAACATGGTGGTGGTAGGATCCGTTTCTATTCCTGCGCTCTTTTTTACTGTTTTATTCTCAAATGTGAGTAGAGTTTTTGTTTTCAGTTTTAGTATTGTGACGTCAAAATTTTTCATGCCCTTCGTATTAAAGCCACAAGCTATTTTCTAAATCTGTTCATTTTCGCAATTTTACATAACGTCAGATATTCAATAGATGAGACGAGCAATTCTCAATGTTTTTTGGTTCTGCGAAAACAATATTTACAATATCGTGGGCTGCTTTTAGCAATTACTCAGCAGTTCTCGAATTTGCTTTTACATTTACGTCAATAAATCACTCGGCAAGCTTAAATTTCTTATGAATGCTCATTTGCGGCGCCGGAACTTAGTATTCTATCATTTGGTAGGATGGGCGATTTTCATAGTTTATGAAATGACACTGGTACTGATTGTTCAAAGTGCTTCCGGGCATTTCGATCCGGTGTGGACCTATTTGGTGTCCTATGCGTTTAATATTGCGTTCTTCTACTGCCATTTTCTTTTTGTCTTGAATTATTGCTTTTCCACAAATCCAAAAAGATGGGTCTTGCTACTGCTCTTGGTACCGGCAGAACTGTTCTGCTATCTTTTTTTGATGAGTTTACTCAGAGATGCCGGCACCGTTCAGGAACGAAACTTTTTTCTAAACTATTCAGGGAAGGTGGCCTTTATCAGGCAGCTATGGAGAGGAGTTTATTTCTTGATCTTTAGCACTGCGTTTTGGCTGGTGCAGAGAAGCTTTCGCAAAGTGAACGAGCTTAAGGAAGTAGAGAAAAAAGCACTCCTTGAAGCAAAAGAAAAACAACGCCTGCAGCTCGAACTCCTTTCTTCACAAAATGCCTTTCTAAGGGCACAGATCAATCCTCATCTTCTTTTCAATGCGTTGAATTTTATTCACAGTGAAGTTCAGGAAATTTCTGATAAAGCTTCCGATGCAATTATCACTTTATCCGACATGATGCGCTACTCTTTAATTGAAAATAAAATGGATGGGAAAGTAGAACTGCAAAGAGAAGTGGAACAAATGGAAAACCTCATTAAACTCAATCAATACAGGTTTGATCAAAAGCTCTGCTTAACGTTCCATACCCACGGCAATTTAGATGGCTGCCGGATTGTTCCCCTGCTATTGATTCCATTTGTTGAAAATCTCTTTAAATATGCAGACCTGGGTGATGACAATCATGCCGCACTCGTTGATCTAAGTGTAAACAATGGAATACTGGAGTTTTCAACAACGAACAGGAAAAGAAAGAACATCGCTTTTTCTTCCCACGGCATTGGTATAGACAACGTGAAAACAAGACTGGAATCCTTTTATCCCGACAATTTTTGTTTGAAGGTGCAGGATGAGGGCTCTGCTTTTTCCGTTTACCTTCGGCTTAATCTTTAGAAAAAACTATGCTCACCTGTTATGTTATAGATGATGAACCACACGCAATTAAAAGTCTGGTTTCCTATATCGAAAGGACTCCTTTGCTGCGATTGACCGGCACGAGTGAAAACCCCATGGAAGCCCTTTCTAAATTTCAGGAAGAAAATGCTTATCCGGATATCACCTTTCTGGATATCGAAATGCCCCAGATTTCAGGTCTTGAACTCAGTACGCTCCTGAAAGATAAAACAGCCATTGTCTTCACTACGGCCCACCCCGATTTTGCCATCACTGCCTTTGAAATGGATGTGAGTGATTACCTGCTAAAGCCTATCTCCTTCGAACGGTTTTTAAAATGCGTGAACAAGATCAACTCCCGCCTTTCCGAACGGGTAAAGAATGCAAGTGGGGATGATTTTTTTTATATCCAGACCGAGACCAAAGGGAAGCTTATAAAAATCAATTACCATGACATCATTTACATTCAAAGCCAGCAAAACTATCTCTCCGTAGTAACCAGTGACAAAAAGCATCTCACCTATTTGACATTGATCGAAATGGAAAAAAAACTTCCCTCTTCCTTCATACGTATAAGCAAGTCCTTCATCATCAATACCGATAAAATCAGCCATGTCCAGGGCGATGAACTGTTTTTAGAAAACGACCGCACGGCAATTACCATTGGCCCTAGCTACAAGCAAAGTTTCGCTGAATTCATGAAGGAACATCTGATCAAAACCAAACGCTTCAATGATTGATCGAACTGTGTTGCTGACGGCTTTCAACCCTGTAAAGCAGGTAATAGTGTACCATTTCAAAATAACGCTGGTTGTAAATGAAAAGCCTGTTCAAATGCATATGTATTACATCCGCCGCAAGCTTTTCAATAGATACGGTTTTCACTTGTTTTGCAGTATGCTCTTTCAAAACTTCTTTGATACTGGCTTGTAATGCATCAAATTCTTGTGCATTCACTTTGCCTTCTCTGAAACCAAGAATATTGCATTCAACCCTTCGGTACAGCTTTTCTATTTCCTGTTTCAATTCCTGTGGCCTGTTGAATTCAAGAAAGAACTGGTCAAAAGCCTGCTTGCAAAATGCTGCCGTTGCCTGCAAATTAAAAGCCCTGAGTATCATTA
>JAICTW010000389.1 GCA_025936195.1 Flavisolibacter sp. | reverse complement strand
TAATGCGAAATATGTTTTTCTTTTCTCAGCGCATTCAATACTAAAACCTTACTGCCCTTGATCTTTTCTTTTTCACTTTCTTCAATACGGTTGGCATCGGTGATGTAAGTAAAATCGCCAAAACGAAATCCAAATACGGGCATTTTCATGTGCCACACCTGAATGGGAATAACGGGAATGTCGCCAATGAAAAATGGTTCCAGTGCGATGGTGTTCAATTCCAAATTAGGGACACCGGGATATTTTTTATCTGCAAAGGCGTAGGCAAACTCCCGCATCAAAGCATCAATAGTCATTTGGTTGGCATACAAGGGTATGGATTGCTCCTGAAAAAAGTTAAAAGGGCGAACATCATCCAAACCTGCAATATGGTCCTTATGCGGATGTGTAAACAATACAGCATCGAGATGCTTTATTTTTTCGCGAAGCATCTGATAACGAAAGTCAGGAGTGGTGTCCACGACAAACGTTGTTGTTTTTGATTGTACCAAAATACTGCTGCGAAGCCGTTTATCTTTTTTATCTGTGGAAGTGCATACGGCACATTCGCAAGCGATCATAGGAACGCCGCTGCTGGTACCAGTGCCAAGAAAGGCTATTTTGAGTGAGGGAGTGTTCATTAGTTTACAAGTTTACAGGTTCACGAGTTGGTTTCAAAATAACTGCAAACTGTAAACGGTAAACTTTGTATTATTAACTTTCTTCTTCATTATTAGCTGCATGATATCTGCCCATAATATCGTCAAACCATTTTTTGCTTTCGGGAGTCAATGCATCCACATCAATTTTTAATTGCGGGATCAGATCTATCAAAGTATTGATACGGCCTTCCAACTGAAGAAATTTATTCAGCACAACCACTTTCCTGTCTTCTAAAATGCAAAATCCGCTTTGAAAGCTTCCACGTTCGTAACGAACAATGTAACCAGATTCTTCAATCAATGCTTCAACTTTATTGAGTGTTGTTTGCGTGTATTTCATAAGTCCCTGTCCCCTGAAGGGGAAACTTAGATTTAAGAGTTATTAGATAATTGAAAAATCATTTTTTGCGAAACTAAAAAATTATTGCTCACCGTAACTGTCTCCGCTATGCTTTAAAGAACAATTGAGTAGAGAAAAGCATCTTCGACCTAAGTCTTCCCTTCAGTGAAAGGGGTAATTATTTACTTACCATTTGCACCACAGGTACAATCATTTCTTCCAGGCTCACTCCGCCATGCTGAAATGTGTTGCGATAATAATTTACGTAATGATTGTAATTATTGGGGTAACATAAAAACACGTCCTCCCCTGCAAAAATATAGGATGAGTTTACTGTTGGCGAAGGCAGACCTGCTTCTTTCGGATCACGAAAAGCAAAAACTTCTTTGGGATCGTAATTCAAATTGCGGCCATGCTTGTAACGGAGATTGGTGGTGGTTTGTTTATCACCAATTACCTTTATTGGAGTTTTTACACGAACACTTCCATGATCGGTTGCAAGAACGATCTTGATATTTTTATCAGCAATTTTTTTTAGTGCCTGGTGCAAAGGCGAGTGTTCAAACCACGAAGCTGTAATGCTTCTGTAACTCACTTCATCACCTGCCAGTTCCTTCAAAACTTCCATTTCAGTTCGGGCATGACTAAGCATATCCACAAAATTGTACACGATCACATTCAAGTCATTGTTCAAAAGATTATGAACATTGTGTACCAGATCCAACCCTGCCTGGTTATTCACTACTTTAGTATAAGAAACACGCAAATCACCCTCTCCCATTGCTTTTAACTGGGCCCTGAAAAACTCTTCTTCCGATAAGTTTTTTCCTCCTTCTTCGTCATCATTCCTCCATTGCTGTGGAAATTTCTTTTCAATATCTATTGGCAACATGCCGGCGAATATGGCGTTGCGTGCATAATGTGTAGCTGTTGGCAAGATGCTGTAAAAGCTATCTTCTTCCACAATGCGGAAACTCTCGGCAAAAATGGGTTGAATAGTTCTCCATTGGTCGAAGCGAAGATTATCAATCAACACAAAAAATGTGGGTGTTCCTCTTTCCACCTGCGGAAACACTTTTTCTTTCATTAAGGTGTGCGACATTACAGGCTTATCTGTGGCTTTTTCTTTCAGCCATGATCCGTAATTTTTTGTAATGAACTTAAAGAATTCTGTATTGGCTTCGCTTTTTTGAGCCTGAAACACTTCCTGCATTTCGGGGCTGTCGCTCCGCTGCAGGCTTAGTTCCCAACGCACCAGCTCCTTGTAAATGCCCATCCATTCATTGTAATCGGGGTTGCTATTCAATGCCATGAACAAATTGCGGAACTGCTGCTGGTAGGATGTGGTGGTTTTTTCTGCAACCAGCCTTCTGTTATCAATGATCTTTTTCAAAGAAAGCCAAACCTGATTGGGATTAACAGGCTTAATGAGGTAATCGGAAATCTGACTGCCTATGGCTTCATTCATTAAATTTTCTGTTTCATTCTTTGTGATGAGAACCACCGGAATTTGCGCATTGTGTTCTTTGATCTTAGCCAAAGTTTCCAATCCTGTTATTCCCGGCATGCTTTCGTCAATCAACACCACATCCACAAAATTTTCTTTGATATAGTCTATCGCATCAAATCCGTTGGTCAATGTATGCACATCATACCCTTTATTTTCCAAAAACATTTTTTGCGATTGCAGGCTCTCTATCTCATCATCAACCCAAAGTATTTTTGCCAGGCTCATACGGTTTTTAATTTGTTTCAGCGGTGAACAACAAATGTAACCATTAGCAGTTGATAAATTTTACTGACATTCGCTGCCTGATTTTCGATCATCCCGATAGGTATGGGAAGTAACTCGTAAATCTCAAATCCTAATTTACATGGCATATGTCCGCAAGATTATCAATGACCCGGTTTACGGATTTATAACCATTGATGATCCGCTTGTTTTTGAAATCATTGCTCATCCTTACTATCAACGCCTGCGCCGTATTCACCAGATGGCATTTGCTTCATTGGTGTATCCAGGTGCGGTGCATACCCGTTTACATCATTCGCTTGGTGCTTACTATTTAATGGGACTGGCTTTAAATGAGCTTCGCAATAAAGGAGTGGAAATAACAAAAGAAGAAGAGCAGGCTTCAAAAATTGCCATTCTGTTGCACGACATAGGTCATGGCCCGTATTCCCACGCTCTGGAAAAACGACTGATCAAAGGAGTTCATCATGAAGACATCTCCATTCTCATTCTGCAACTATTGAATGAACAGTTCAACGGAAAGCTGCAAACAGCCATTGATATTTTTACAGGTATTTACCCGAAAAAATTTCTTCATCAATTAATATCCGGACAATTGGATGTAGACCGGATGGATTACCTGACAAGAGATTCTTTTTTCACCGGTGTGATTGAGGGAGCCATTGGTTACGACCGCATTTTAAAAATGCTTACAGTTCACGATGGCGAATTAATGATTGAAGAAAAAGCCATTTATACGGTGGAGAAATTTTTGGTTTCAAGAAGGTTGATGTACTGGCAGGTGTATTTGCACAAAACGGTAATGGCTGCCGAAAAAATGCTGGTGAAGATCATTGAAAGAGCACAGGAACTGATCGCCAACGGAATTGAACTTCAGGCTGCCTCCAACAATCTGAACTTTTTTTTAAAAGAACACCAGCCGGATGGAAATTTTATCAGGCACCTGGAAAAGTTTGCCCAGTTGGATGATACCGATGTAATGTGCACCATTAAAAACTGGTGCGGTCATTTCGATCCGGTTTTAGGCCGCCTATGCAAAGGGCTTGTTGACCGAAAATTGCTCAAGGTCAAACTTCAGAGCGAACTTTTTGATCCTTTATTGGTTTCGGCACTCAGAAAGGACACCGCGAAAAGGCTGAAGATCTCAGAGGAAGAAGCTTCCTATCTGGTATTTACAGGCGAGGCAGTAAACACCACTTACAACCCTTACGATG
>JAICTW010000256.1 GCA_025936195.1 Flavisolibacter sp. | reverse complement strand
TTTTATGATGAGCAAGTTGAATTATATACACGAAAATCCGGTAAGAGCGGGTTGGGTAAAAAAAGCAGAGGACTATATCTACAGCAGTGCATCCAATTATGGCAATGGAAAAGGATTAATGGAAATTGATTTTTTATTTTAAATATTGCCAGAGGCAATAAAATAGTTGTGCGAAGCGAAGACGCTTCGCATAGCAAATAAAAAAACGCTTATAAACAACCATGAGAACGATCAGTAAATTTTATTTAAAGAACGCTTAGCTTTCACATTTCAATGAAAAAACACTTTTTACTTGTTGCGTTATTTTTTGTTTTTCTGAACAGTCACTCGCAACAGAGAACCTATTGCAATCCCATCAACATTGATTATGGTTACACGCCGATTCCGAACTTCACTGAATGGGGCAGGCACCGTGCCACAGCCGACCCGGTAATTGTCAATTACAAAGGCGATTATTATTTATTCTCCACCAATCAATGGGGCTATTGGTGGAGCAACAATATGCTGAACTGGAAATTCATTTCAAAAAAATTTCTACGTCCCTGGAATACCGGCACCTACGATGAACTCTGTGCGCCTGCCGTTGGAATTATCGGAGATACCATGATTGTTTTCGGTTCTACTTACACAAAAAATTTCACCATCTGGATGAGCACCAATCCAAAAGCAAATGAATGGAAGCCATTGGTTGATTCATTTGAAATTGGCGGCTGGGACCCTGCCTTCTTTACCGACGATGATGGAAAATTGTACATGTACAATGGCAGCAGCAATCGTTATCCCACTTACGGAATTGAATTGGACCGGAAAACATTTCAGCCAATTGGAACAAGAACGCCCATGTATTTATTGGAAGACTGGCACTATGGCTGGCAACGATTTGGCGAGCACATGGACAATACATTTTTAGATCCTTTCATTGAAGGTTCGTGGATGACGAAGCACAATGGAAAATATTATTACCAATATGGGGCACCGGGAACAGAATTCAGCGGTTATGCCGATGGCGTTGTGGTTGGAGACAAGCCCTTATTTGATGGTGCGAACACACAACCGCAATCCGATCCATTAAGCATGAAGTCCGGAGGTTTTGCAAGAGGTGCCGGCCATGGTTCTACTTACCAGGATAATTATGGGAACTACTGGCACGTAAGCACCATCATGCTTTCGGTAAAAAATAATTTCGAAAGAAGAATTGGTATCTGGCCCGCAGGTTTTGACAAGGACGATGTAATGTGGTGTAATACTGCGTTTGGAGATTATCCACATTACCTCACCCCTGCCCCCTCTCCATCAAAGATGGAGAGAGGAACTGCCCTCACCTCATTAAATGAGGATGCTGGCAAAAGCAGTTACTCTTCGAAAAGCGAGGTTAGTGCACAGGTCATTCCCCCACCGGGGGAACCGAAGGGGGCCGGAACTTTCACCGGCTGGATGCTATTAAACTATAAAAAACCAATTGAGGTTTCATCAACACTTGGTGGTTACGATGCCAATAATGCCAACGACGAAGACATTAAAACCTACTGGAGTGCAGCAAGCGCCAACAAAGGTGAATGGATCCAATCCGACCTCGGAAACGTTTCAACCGTCAATGCCATTCAAATCAATTATGCCGACCAGGATGTGGATAGCAATCGGCTTGGAAAATACAATGGCCAATATCATCAATACAAATTGTATTCTTCGCCTGATGGAAAAAAGTGGACCGTATTGGTTGATAAAAGCAATAACAGAACCGATGTTCCTCATGATTATATTGAATTAGAAAAACCGGTTCAGGCAAGATTTATAAAACTCGAAAACATTCACATGCCTACAGGTAAATTTGCCGTTAGCGGACTTCGTGTTTTTGGAAATGGCAATGGCACGAAACCGGATGCTGTAAAAACATTTATTGTTTTGCGAACAGAAAAAGATCCCAGAAGCGCTTGGATCAAATGGAACCCGGTGAACAATGCCTATGCATACAATATTTACTACGGAACCGCTCCCGACAAATTGTACAACTGCATCATGGTGATAGGCAATACCAGTAATGAATACTGGTTCAAAGCCATGGATAAACTAAAAACCTATTACTTTACAATTGAGGCCGTGAATGAAAACGGCGTTTCAGAAAAATTTCCGTTGGTAAAAACTCCCAATCAATGAAACGAATCATTACCATACTGCTCATTTTAATAAGCAGCTATGTATTTGCGCAACAAGCCAAGCCTGCTTTTTGGCAGGACATTCAACACTTCAGGCATTTAGATAGTGTGAAACCACCGCCTGCACATCCCATTTTATTTGTAGGAAGTTCTTCTTTCACCAAGTGGACGGATGTACAAAATTATTTTCCCGGTTACACCATTCTCAATCGTGGATTTGGCGGTTCTACTTTGAACGACCTGCTGCGCTACGAAGAAGACGTGATCTTCAAATACGATCCAAAGCAAATTGTAATTTATTGCGGCGAAAACGATATTGCTTCATCCGATACTGTAACCAGCGCCGTTGCATTTGACCGTTTCAAAAAATTGTATGCAGAGATCAGGGCCGTGTATCCTGATGTTCCGGTAGTGTATATCTCCATGAAACCAACACCATCGCGGTGGCATTTGAGAAACAAAATGATGCAATCAAATAAGCTGATCGAAAATTATTTGAAGAAAGAAAAGAACGCTCAGTTTGTGAATGTCTGGAATGCCATGTTAGGGCCTGATGGCAAACCAAAGCCGGATATTTTTATTGAAGACAACCTTCACATGAATGCAAAAGGTTATGCCATTTGGCAGAAGATCCTTCAACCGTATTTATTAAAGTGATAAGAGATCAATACTGAATAAAAAATTAGCTCTTTAAAATATTTTAGTGCTGATGTAGTGATCTGCATTACTACTTTCAGCAGTGGTTGTGTCACTCACTTGTACATCCGGGATTTCTATTCGGCAATTTGGGAGTGTCATCATTGAAAGAACATTTCTCAATTGTGCGTATAAACCCACCCCATCCCCTCCAGGGAGGGGATGCTTATCATGAGGCCAGCTTTTCGAAGAAACTTTACAACAATGAAGTATCTCAAAGTTGACGTTCTTAAAAGGTGAAGCATCATCAAAATTGAATGTAGAGAAGCCAACTGCTTTAGTAAATCCTCCCCTCCCTGGAGGGGCAAAGTTGAGAGTACCTGAATTATAAACGACGGGGTGGGTTTCTCTGAATTAAAAGAATAATTAAAAACAATAGTGAGTTTCGCATATGCCGAATAGAAATCCCGAACGTACAAGGGAGCGACGCAAGAGAAGTCAAATAGTAGTAAAGAAGATCGGTTCCAAAAATTCAACATCATTTTTCATCAACTTTATCTCTAAATCAACAACAACAATAATCAATAGCAATCAATCAAAAATTACCAAACCTCATAACAAAGCAATTCAATACCTGAACATAATAAATACACTATGCTTAGACGAATTTTAATTGGTGCAGTAACAATCATTTCCATTACAGCACATGCACAACAGAACGATGCAAAGATGAATGCCTTCATCAATAATTTGATGAGCAAAATGACATTGGATGAAAAGATCGGACAATTGAATTTACCAACTCCGGGCGGCGGCGTTGCCACAGGCGCCGTAGTGAACAGCGATGTGGAAGCAAAGATCAAAGAGGGAAAAGTGGGCGGAATGTTTGGTGTGATCGGTGTTGACAATATTAAAAGAGTGCAACAACTAGCCGTTACCACCAGCCGTTTAAAAATTCCTCTCTTCTTTGGCTCCGATGTGATTCATGGATACAAAACTACATTTCCAATTCCTCTTGGTTTATCCTGCAGTTGGGATATTCCGATGATTGAACATAGTGCAAGAGTAGCCGCGAATGAAGCCACTGCGGATGGTTTAAACTGGGTGTTCTCTCCCATGGTGGACATTGCCCGCGATCCGCGTTGGGGACGTGTTGCCGAAGGTGCCGGTGAGGATCCTTATCTCGGTTCTCAGATTGCAGCCGCCATGGTAAAAGGCTACCAGGGAAAAAGTTTAGCGGCTGATTCAACTGTAATGGCTTGTGTAAAACATTTTGCTTTGTATGGCGCTGCCGAAGGCGGAAGGGATTACAACACTGTTGACATGAGCCGCATTAAAATGTATGAATATTATTTGCCCCCATACAAGGCTGCTGTTGATGCAGGAACCGGAAGTGTAATGAGTTCCTTCAATGTCATTGATGGCATTCCTGCAACCGCTAACAAATGGTTGATGACCGATCTGCTGCGCAAACAATGGGGCTTCAAAGGTTTTGTGGTTACTGATTACACGGCCATCAATGAAATGATTGATCACGGCATGGGTGATCTGCAAACCGTTTCGGCACTGGCCTTAAATGCAGGCGTTGATATGGATATGGTGGGAGAAGGTTTTTTAACCACACTAAAAAAATCGTTGAAAGAAGGAAAGGTTACACAAAAACAAATTGATGATGCCTGCAGAAGGATTCTGGAAGCCAAATACAAATTGGGCTTGTTTGATGATCCTTTTCGTTATTGCAATGAAACCAGGGCAAAGAATGAAGTGATGAGTGCGGATAAAAGAGCTGCTTCAAAATACTTTGGAGAACACTCCACGGTGCTATTGAAAAACAATCATCAAACCCTGCCTCTGAAAAAATCAGGCACCATTGCATTGATAGGGCCCTTGGCCAATAACAAAAGTAATATGCTTGGCACCTGGGCTGTGAGCGGCGATGCTCAATACGCTATCCCGGTTTTGGAGGGAATGAAAAATGTGGCAGGCAATGGAGTTACTATTTTGTATTCAAAAGGTGCGAACATCACTGACGATTCTTCTCTTGCTAAAAAAGTAAATGTATTTGGAGAAAGAGCAGATTTTGGTCCGGGCAGTCCTGAACAAATGCTCAACGATGCCATTGCTACTGCCAAAAAAGCCGATGTGATTGTTGCAGTCGTTGGTGAAGCTTCTGAAATGACCGGTGAATCGGCAAGCCGTTCAGATATTTCATTACCACAAAGTCAAAGAACTTTATTGGAAGCATTGGCAAAAACCGGAAAGCCTTTAGTGGTTGTATTAATGAGCGGAAGGCCATTGGTATTGAACAGGGAACCTGAATTGGCCACTTCATTGTTAGAAGTAT
>JAICTW010000819.1 GCA_025936195.1 Flavisolibacter sp. | reverse complement strand
TACAACGGTAGGTGTAAATTCATTTTCATTCTGAGATGTTGATGGATGCAAATCGTTTACACTTTCAGAAGTATTGTTCGTTTGATCCTTTGTTAGAATTGCAGAAATTGATGAAGAACTTTTTTGACTCGTTGTTTTTTGGGCATTAAAAGCTGTTAATTCCTTATCCAAATTGTTGAGCACAACACGTGATTGCACAACAGAATGTTGTTTTTGAATTCCTGAATTTGTAATTGTTTTATTGGGTTGATTTGATGATTCATTGATCAAATAATAGCCCAATGCAGTTGTTAGTAATAAGGAGGTACCCAAAATAAATCCAATTCTTCTACGCCTGTTCAATTGCCTGGAAATGCCCTTCCAAACTTTTGCGGAGGGACGCATCCGAAGCCCGTCGGCATTTTGCCGAAGGAAATCCTCCATGTTTTCATTTGAAAAATCTCTCTCCATATACAGTTGTTTTACGGATTAAATTATCTGCCCGAAGCAGCAATCAAAACTTCTTTTGGTTTATACAAAATGTTCTTTCGAACTAAAATATCTTCCAGCATGGCCTTAGCCCTTGTGTACTGGCTGCGGCTGGTGCTTTCCTCAATATCCAGCATGCCTGAAATTTCCTTGTGTGAAAATCCTTCAATTGCATAAAGGTTCAATACGGTACGATAACCAATAGGCAACATGCGGATACACTCAACTACTTCTTTCGCCTGGATAATGGATGGAATGTTTTCTTCACGAACCTGAATACTGTTGGCATGAATGATATCAACACTCTCGTTGAAACGCTTGTTCTTCTTCAGGTTGTTGATGCAGGTATGAACAACAATTCTTCGGATCCATCCTTCCAGAGCTCCACGGTTTTCGAATGTGTGGATCTGTGAAAATACTTTGATAAAACCTTCCTGTAACATATCTTCTGCATCCTCTCTGTTGTGACCATAGCGGTAACAAACTACCAACATTTTGGCGCTGTACTTTTGGTACAAAGCTTTTTGTGCTGCAGCATTGTTTTTCAAACAACCTTGCAAAATGGCTTCCTCGGTCATAATCTCACTTTGGTTGCCTGAATTTAAGACAATTTTTTTGGATGAATGCTGCACCAATTGTCGGCAGTACGTAAAAAACCTATCTGAGGCTCGTATTTTTTAAAATGAATATTCTGCCTGAAAATCTGCAGGTTGGAAATTCGTAAGGGGAATTTTCTTATTAAGGTGAATGGAGGCTTTGCTCCAGGGGTTTATTGCAGGGAAAAGTTTACAGTAATAAAGCTTTGCCTTAAAGAATAACGGATGGAAGAAAGCCCTTCTGATCTAATTCTATCCTTCAGGAAGACAGGGGAATCAAATCAAAATGTTGCCTGTCATTTCTGGTGGAATGGGTAAACCCATCATCTTTAAAATTGTTGGAGCCAAATCGCCCAACTTACCGGGTTTTATTGTGCCTTTCCATTCCTTGTCAATAATGAAAAACGGAACAAGGTTTAATGTATGAGCTGTATTGGGCGAGCCATCTCCATTCACCATATAATCAGCATTGCCATGATCTGCAGTTAAGAAAAT
>JAICTW010000470.1 GCA_025936195.1 Flavisolibacter sp. | reverse complement strand
GTGAAGTGGGATAAATCAATCAACGATCAAAAATTAAAACTTGCGTTTTTGGTAGGATAATCCAGCTTGGTGCTTTGTCTTTTTCCATTCACAATTACATGAATGATATTGATCTGGTCTGAAGTATAATCATGAAGTAAACTGTTCATGATGTCCAATCTTTTTACTGAAGAAACATGCTCCACCTGGAAATAACAAAACGCCGATTCTTTATCTTTTTCAAAACCGATGTAGGAGAGAACAGAAGGTTTTCCGTCAATGGAAAGGTTCAAATGATTTTTTACATAAGCAGGAATGTAGGCATCAAATTTTGCTTTGTCTTTGTCAGAAGATATGTCCAGTTCCGCATGATTATTTTTTTCAACGATCTGTTCCAGATCGTCTGCAAACATTTTGCAGCTTACTTCCAATGTTTTGTCGGAAGGATTCAGATTAATTTCCGTAACAGCAATATAAAACGGATGTTTCGAAAAATCGGGCGAAGGCTTCTCTGTTTTGTGAGCACCGGTCATCAACCACAAAGCAGAAACCATTAACCATTTGTAAAAAATTGCGGCCATCGGAAAATTATTTTTTTGCAGAACAAAACTCTGATTTATTTTGAAGCGGTAAAGTTAAATATAGCGAGTAGTGAGAAGTAAATAGCAAGTAGGAAAATTCCAGCTCTGTTTTTAAATCTCCAATCTCCTACCTGAAGATACACATGAACGATTTTGTTTTTTATTTTAAGATTGGCTGGGAACATATTATCAACAAAACAGCTTTAGATCATATTTTCTTCATTGCTGCTCTTGCTGCCATTTATATGTTGAAGGACTGGCGGCAGGTTTTAGTTTTGGTTACCGCTTTCACCATTGGTCATGCCATTACGCTTGTTTTAAGTGCAAAAAATATAATAACTGTTGATTCCAATCTGGTGGAATTTTTAATTCCCTGCACCATTGTGTTTACGGCTTTGTCCAATCTATTTATAAAAAACTTTACACCCAAATCCATACGCATCAACTATTTCCTGGCGTTGTTCTTTGGCCTTATTCATGGTTTAGCGTTTGCTACTACACTCAAATGGCTGATTGCCGAAGATCAAAGTTTTGTAGTGGCCTGGTTTAGCTTTAGTGTGGGATTGGAACTGGGACAAATACTGATTGTTTTCCTGATCCTTTTATTAGCACAACTTTTTGTTGGCGTTTTAAAATTGAAACGGCACCATTGGGTGATATTTATTTCAGTGATCGTTTTAAGTTTGGCCCTAAAAATAGCGATAGAACGCTGGCCGTGGGGAGAGAAAAAACACTTGAGGGGAATGATAATGATGAAAGAAAAGGAGAAGAATTTTAATTCTTTTTAGTTCTTTGATTGAAGTTTGTCATTCTTTAATGGCGAGTTTTGGTTTTCATTTGAAGAGCTCTTTAAAAGTCAGTTGAATAATTATGTACTAAGCTGCATTGCTACTGTGAACACCTGTTGTAGCCTGTGGCGCCGCAGGCGCCATCACTCACTTGTACGTTCGCGAATTTTATTCAGCATTGTGGCAGTGTCGCCACTGAACGCATTAGTTCTTTAATTGCAAGCACAGATCCCTTCCCGCATTTTGCGGGACAGGCTGTACCTCGGGGTGACAAGCAAGAGTCTTTACATGTTGTAAGCACTCCAACAGTAGAAAAGTTCAAAATCAATGAAAGTTTTTCACTTGTCATTCTGATGTGAGGAGGAATCTTTGCCTTGAACTGTAGTAGATAATTGAAAACAGTAGTGAACGTCGCAAGCGATGATAAGAATTACAGAACCTTGAACGGAGCGCCTTGCTTCGCCGTAGCTACGCGAAGGCACAGTCGCAACTTCAGTCAAATAGTAGCAATTCAGATTGGCCAATAAAAAAATATCAACACGAAAAGAAGTTCATTTCTTTAAGTCAAACTTTATGCTTAACCAGCTTCATTCCTTTATCTTGCATTGAAGAATTAAACAGAACGGATAGAACAAGAGAAGAGAACACGACACAAGAGAATACAGGAATAGAACCAAACAAGTAGTCCGGCCAAACAAAACCATTGAACAATTAAACAATCAGACAATTAAACATCTCAATATCTCAACAAAAACAATTACAAATCACATAAACTAAAAATGCACATGAAGAAAGTTTTACTGTTTTTTGCATCGGCAGGTTTACTGACCACCGCTTTTGCACAAGACATCAAAAACAATCCCAACTCCAATCACGGAAACAAGTTTGAACAGTTGGGAACCGGTTTGCCTACACCGAACGAATACCGTACTGCAAGCGGAGCACCCGGACCAAGGTACTGGCAACAACGCTGCGATTACAACATCAAAGCATCGCTTGATGAAAAAGCTTTGAAAATAAACGGCAGCGAAACCATTACTTATTACAACAGTTCTCCCGACGTGCTGACCTATTTGTGGTTGCAGTTGGATGAGAACCAGCACAGCACCGTAAACAATGCCAATTATCAGTCAAGCAATCCGCTGCCGGCCCGAATCAGTGCACAGCAAATTGATGAAGCTTCCGATTCAAAAGATAATGGCTATGGCGACATCATTACCAAACTTACTGACGCCAATGGCAAAAAACTAAACTACACCATCAACAAAACCATGATGCGTGTGGAATTGCCACAGCCATTAAAGCCCGGACAAAAATTTGTTTTCAACTGCGACTGGTCTTATAAAATTCCTGATCGTATGACTATGGGTGGCCGCGGCGGCTATGAATATTTTCCTGAAGATGGAAATTATTTGTTCACCATTACGCAGTGGTATCCGCGTCTTTGCGTGTACAGCGATTTTCAGGGCTGGCAAAATCACCAGTTCACCGGACGTGGCGAGTTTGCTTTGACCTTTGGAGATTTTAAGGTGCAAATGACGGTTCCTGCTGATCATGTTGTTGGTGCAACAGGTGTATGTCAGAATTATAAACAGGTGTTATCGCCGGTACAATTTGCCCGCTGGCAAAAAGCCCAAACAGCAAAAGATCCGGTTGAAATTGTAACACTAACTGAAGCCAAAGCAGCCGAAAAGAAAAAAGCTGCTGCAACAAAAACATGGGTCTTTAAAGCAGACAGCGTTCGTGATTTTGCATGGACCTCTTCGCGCAAATTTATTTGGGATGCCATGGCAGCCGACATCGAAGGCAAGAAAACAAAGACCATGTGTATGAGCTTTTATGGAAAGGAAGCATACAATCTTTACAGCAAGTATTCCACTAAAGTAGTTGCCCATACCATTAAAACGTATTCACACTTTACCATTCCTTATCCTTACCCCGTGGCGCAAAGTGTGGAAGCTTCCAATGGAATGGAATACCCGATGATCTGTTTCAATTATGGAAGGACCAATCCTGATGGCACTTATAGTGAACAAACAAAATACGGAATGCTGGG
>JAICTW010000018.1 GCA_025936195.1 Flavisolibacter sp. | reverse complement strand
TTTTCCTTTCGATTTCGCCGCATTGGACGAAGTGCTGCTTTTCTGTTGCGACCCCGACGCTCTTTTTAATTTTTCAATATTGCTCTTAAAGCTTTGGTTGTTGGGATCCAATGCCAACCCTTCCTGAAGGTAATAGATACCTTTTTCCTTATCATTCTTCACATTCACATAATAAATAGCGAGGTTGGTAGCCGCTTGTATGCCATAGCTTTTAAAACGGGTTGTATCCATTTTAGCTACTCTCAATAATTGCTCATACGCCGGCATAGCCAAGCCTTGTGTCATTGCCGTATCCATTTGGGACAATACCCTTGCATCCCATAAATATCCGTAAATGCTATCGGGATAATTTTTACTGTATGCTTGAAATAAGCTGTCCGCTTTTTGCAATTCCCCTGCCTGGTAAAAAGGAATTCCAAGTCCGACTAAATTCTGAGGATTGGCTTTATCGCCCTGTAGTTTATAAAGCATCAGCCCCAGTTCTCCTTCCAACCCTCTTTGTTCCGCTTTTTTAGCATCGTCAATAGCTTCTCTCAATACCCTCGGTGCATTCTCAGGATCTATCTGGATTGCTTTTGCAATATCAGATTGAATAACATCAGGATTACCTTTACCGCAAGCCTGCGCATGCATTAAATAATCCGAAGCGCCAATCTCATCCTGGTTGGTTTCCTTCACAAAAAACTGATTGGCATACTGGCAGGCAGTTGTTGTGTCTTTATTGCCCATATAGCTGTAAGCCAACATCCGGTAAACCCTTGGGTTAGGATTGCCATTGGTTTGAGCAATAATGTTTTTACCAATGTTGATGGCATCGGTAAACTGCTTTTGAACAAATTTTGTTTGCGCCTGCAAATAGGTGTTTTCCACTCCTGGGTCAGAGGCACTAACATATTTATTGGCATACGTCTCGGCCGTAGCAAAATCTTTTTTGGCAAAAAGATAATAAGTATAAAGCCTCAGATAAGCAGGAGCAAAATTGGGATCGGCTGCTACTGCTTTGTTATAATAATCAAGAACAATATCCCAATCGCTGGCGTCCCGTAAGGATCTTTGTGATTCGTAGATCATACCTATGCGGTACAAAGCAGGAGCAAAATTGCCTGCCTTGTTATACGCCTGAACAGCATTACCACCTTCACGTTTTTTCCGGTAAGCATTTCCAAGATTCAAATAAATATCAGGATTGTTTGACTGCAACTGTACAGCTTCATTCAGTTTAGCAATTGCATAGTCCAGATCTGTTTTATTCTCTTCGGAATAAGACTCAACGATAGCACGGCCAACAGCATTCAAAACTGCAGGGTCGTTGCCTTTTCTTCCATGACTGGCGTTGATGGCCGATTCAAAATGTTGTTTCGCATCATTGGATTTGCCCTGCAAAAGCTCTAAATGGCCTTCTCCCACCAAAATCAAAGGAGCATTATTGGTTGCAGCCAAAGCCTTATCATACACTGCTTTTGCGCCGGCAATATCTTTATTGGCAATATCGGCCTGCCCTAACCAATAGCTGGCCTCCACATTATTGGGCTTGGCTGCCAGTAGTTTTTCAAAGACAGATTTTGCGCCCTGATATCTTTCTGCATACAGATCGTTTATTCCCTCCTGAATGTTCTGACCCAGGGCACCCAGCGAAACCAATGCAGAAAAAATAAAAACGGTTGCTGATTTCTTCATTGTTCTTTTTCTTTTTAAGAGTTTAAAATTATTCTTTTCGTTTACTTATTACTTGTTAATTGTAGGACTTTCCAGTTCCGCATCCCGTACATAGTTAGGCAAAATTGCCGGCATTAAATAAGCCCTCCTGAAAATTAATTGCCCCTGCATGGTTGATAGAAAACGGGCAAAGCCATGCGCCAGCCCATTGTGCCTTTCTTTTAGATTATAAATCAGATCCCGCACCAAGGGATAGCTTTTTGTATAAATAAAAAATTGCGAAGGCTTCATATATTCACCGGCACTATCCGTGCTTTCCACCCAGGCTGTTTTTACTTTTTTCATGTAGGCACGCTGGCTGGTATCCTCATCATTCCCTACCCAGCTATAACCAACGAACCCAACAGCATTTGTTGTTTTGGAGACATAATCTATAACACCCACGCTGCTTTGCGCCGCCTGCACATTATTACCAAAGCTTTCTCCCTTGAGCACTGAATCTAACATAAACCGAACCGTACTGGTTGCCCTTGTTCCGTCAAACACAGGAATTAAATTTTTTTTTGACTTTCCTGTTAAAAGGCCTTTTATTTCCGGTATGGTAAAGAAACTGTCTTTTGTTACAGGATTAATGATCACCGCAATTAAATCACGGGCAATTACCAGCTTATCAGGTGCAACACGCATGGAATCCACCATGAAATTCCTTTCAGCTTCTGAAAAACCTCTTGTTGCAATGACCATTTTTATAGAATCAACAACAAAGTCCTTCAGGCATTCGGCCTCGGGCTTATAATGAACAATGATCTTTGTATCAGGATGCAAAGCTTCATAAACTTTCACCTCTTCATCAATCACCGGCTTAAAGCTTTCATCGCAACTGATGTGAATAATTCCCCTGTCGAACGTATCCGGCATTTCTGCCCTTTTCTGTTCGTCGCTTTTACATCCCCAGACGAAAAAGAACAATAATAACCAGGCGATCCTTACTGTCATTTATAATATTTCTTTTTATAGCCGCGAAAGATCCTCCAAATACCGTACAAAATAAACAGTATGCCCAATCCCCTACGGTTAATCTCTCCCAACGTACCTACCTGATAAAGCAGCAAGGCTATTCCTATTGCAATGAAAAGACCACCCATGGTAAAATCCATGAATGATCTTATGCGAATTGTTTTTTTTCGTTGCTGTTCCTGAAAATCTTCGAGCATACATTTTTTTGAGGCAGGCAAATTAAAACAAATTACTCTTCCACACCCACAAATGTCACCGGCTGAGTAAATGCTTTTTCTACCGGTTGCCCGTTTTGAATTGCAGGCTTCCACTTCGGCATTCTCTTTAAAACACGGATCACTTCATTATCAAAACTTTTTCCTGCCGATTGCAATACTTCGAAACCCGTTACTGAACCATCCTTAGCTACAAAGAATTTTATAGAAACCATTTTCTTTTCACCTGGCCCTAATTCCTCAGGGGCTATCAGATTCTTTCTTAAAAATTTCAGCCAGGCTTCGGCACCGCCGGGAAATTCCGGTTCTTTCTGCTCTGGCTTAAATTCAGAAACAATTTTTTGTTCGCCGCTTCCTGTGCTGGGCACAACAGGTGATTGCACAATAGCAATTCCGGTGCTTGGGCGACCATCTAAAGTTTTATTCGAAATATCAGTATTTAGTAAGTCTCTGATATCTGGTGGAGGAATGATTTCTTTCTTGTTGGAAATGATCATTGTTACAAACTGCTTTTGCCTGACCTGTTGCTGAACAATTTCTTTCGGCTTTGGAGGAGGAATGATCTTTTTAATATCTTTTGGAAGATCAATTATCTTCAGCACCACTGAATCTGAATAGTTAATTCCCGCGAGTATTTTTTTTGAATGATTAACTGGCAATAAAACAAATAACAACAATGCAGCACTTAACGAAATTCCAAGGGCCATACTTAATCGGTTGTTATACTTTTTTCTCAGTGCATACGCACCATATTGTTTGTTCCGGTTGTCGAAGAGAATGTCTAATACATCCGCTTTGAGGATTTCATTGCTGGTCATAATAGTAGGTTTAGTGTGTGAACGCCAATGAAATGTTACCGGTAACAATTGCTATTGAGATGAAGCAAGTTTTGATTTCCATAATTTTTCTAAATATTCTTTAAGACTTACACACCGTAACTTTGCGCTCCAAAAAATAAGTGGATGAAAATTTTAATGGTGTGTTTGGGAAATATTTGTCGCAGCCCTTTGGCCGAAGGTGTTTTAAAACACAAAGCCAAAGAAGCAGGATTGCACTGGCAAATTGATAGTGCGGGAACCAACGGCTATCATGTGGGAGAGGCACCGCATCATCTCTCTCAAAAAGTGGCCAAACTGAATGGCATTGATATTTGCGATCAAAGAGCAAGGCAATTTGTAAAAGAAGATTTTGATCGCTATGATAAAATTTATGCAATGGCGGATGACGTTGTGGATGATATCAAACGCATCGCAAAAAACAAATACGATCCTTCTAAAGTGGATTTGTTTTTAAATGAATTGCATACCGGAAAAAACCTGTCTGTTCCCGATCCCTGGTATGGTCCCGAACCGGGCTATCACGAAGTGTATAAAATGATTGATGAAACCTGCGATAGAATTATTGAAAACTACAGCAAGGTAAAAACGCACTAATGTGCTAATTTGCTGAAACGCTGATCACCTGCACAGAAGATTTTAAATTATGGCTAAGACTACTGTTAGTTTACCACAGGGAACAAGAGATTTCGGACCTGATGTTGTTCGCAAAAGACAATATATTTTAAACACCATCAAATCGGTTTTTGAATTGTATGGCTTTCAACCATTGGAAACGCCTGCCATGGAAAACCTCGACACACTAATGGGAAAGTATGGCGAAGAAGGTGATAAATTGATTTTCAAAATTCTCAACAACGGTTTAGACAATTCTTCCAAAGAACAACAGGCAAGAGAAGAGTTTGAAAAGGTATTGCAGGGAAAAAATTCAAAAGCCATTACGGAAAGAGCATTAAAGTATGATCTCACTATCCCGTTTGCCAGATATGTAGCCATGAATCATGGGCAACTCACCTTCCCTTTCAAACGATATCAAATACAACCGGTGTGGAGAGCCGACCGTCCGCAGAAAGGAAGATACCGTGAGTTTTACCAGTGCGATGCTGACATTGTTGGAAGCAACTCTTTAATCAATGAAGTGGAGTTTGTCAATATTTACAACGATGCTTTTCAGAAATTGAAAATTAAAAATTATCAATTAAAAATTAATTCCAGAAAGATACTCACAGCGCTTGCTGAAATTTCCGGTGGCATTGATAAAATGATGAACATTACGATTGCCATTGACAAGCTGGATAAAATTGGAATAGAAAAAGTAAAAGAGGAATTAGTACAAAGAGGATTGAGCAATGAACAAATTACGGTTATTGAAAATTATCTGAACATCAACGGCAGTAATGAAGAAAAGCTTTCGCAAATAAAAAAATTACTCGGCCATTCAGAAGCAGGTAAAAATGGAATCGAAGAAATTGAATTTGTATTTTCTCACCTACTCACTACTCGCCACTTACCACTCGCTATTGACTTTACCTTAGCCCGTGGTCTCAACTACTACACCGGCATCATCTTCGAAGTCAACGCACCAGCCGATGTGAAGATCGGAAGCATTGGCGGCGGTGGAAGATATGATGACCTTACCGGTTTGTTTGGTGTTCCGAATATTCCGGGTGTTGGAATCTCCTTCGGCGTTGACCGCATTTACGATGTGATGGAAGAATTAAAATTGTTCCCTGAAACCGTTGAACAGGGAACAAAAGCTTTATTCTTCAATTTGGGAGAAGAAGAAAGCAAAACCGCTTATTCGCTTCTTCAACAATTAAGGCAAAAAGGAATTGCTTCTGAAATCTATCACGAGGCTGCAAAGTTTGATAAGCAATTCAAATACGCCGAAAAGAAAAACATTCCTTTCATTATCATCATCGGCTCCAAAGAAATCGAACAAAAAGTCTGCGTAGTTAAAGATTTGCGCAATGGAGAACAAAAAAACATTCCATTCGAAAATCTATCGGAATTTTCTTTTATTTGAGGTCTCAATAACCCAAACATGAAACGTTCACTAATTCTGGCTGCTACTGCTATTGCAGTTTTTTTTGTATCCTGTAAAAATTCAACTACAGGCCTGCCTATTCCCAAAGATGCCATGATGATCGTTCACATCAATGCATCTTCATTAACATCCAAACTTAGCTGGAAAGAAGTTCAGGCGAGTGACTGGTTTAAGGAAGCTTACCAAAAAGAAGAGGACACACTTCAGAAAGCACTAATGGATGATCCGGAAAAATCAGGCATCAACATCAAATCCGATTTTGCTTTCTTCATGAGGAAGCAAGGCACCGGAGGTTACGTTGTTTTTGAAGGCAAGCTGAAAGATGCTGCTGCTTTTGAGAACCTGGTGAAAAAAATGCATCATAATGCAGATATCAAAAAAGATGGCGATCTAAATTACATTAAAGAGGAAGGCACTGATCTGATAAGCTGGACCACTTCCAAATTCATTTTTATGTCTGATATGCCGGTTGGCATTTCTACAGTTCATTCCATGGATGATTATGATCAGCACCGCTTTCATCAGGATAGTTTGTTGCTATTTACCAAATCGCTTCTGAATTTATCAGGCAGCAATAGCATTGAAGACGACAAACGATTCACTTCTCTGATCAAGGAAAACGGTGATCTTCATTTCTGGATGAACATGGACCAGTACATGTCTGTGATTTCACAAGCTGCCAATAACCAAATGCTTTCGATGATGCAGGGCATGAGTGGTTTGTTTGAAGGCAGCGTATCTACCGGTACCTTAAGTTTCGATGATGGAAAAATAGCAGTAAAAACAAAAAGATATTTGAGTGATAAGATGAAGCAGGTGATGGACAAGTATCAATATAAAAACATTACGGAAGATGAAGTGAACCGTATTCCATCAAACGATATTGACGCTGCCATCATCGTCAATTATCCGCCTGAAGTTTCAAAAGACCTTTTAAAAACAATGGGCTTTGATGGTTTTGTCAATGGCTTTCTTGGAAAATACAATACCAATCTTGATGAAATTGTCAGTGCCACAAAAGGAAATTTGATTTTTGCTGTTAGTGATTTCAGTATGAAAACCACGCAAAAATCAATACCCGGAACCGATCAAACCTACGCAATGCCTGATCCGGATGTGAACATATTGCTTGCTTTATCCATCAACAACAAACCAACATTTGACAAACTGCTGAATCTTGCTCAGCAACACATTCAGGACTCTGCTGTTTTATCGAAGATCAATTATAAAACAAGCAATGATTGGTTTGCCATCAGCAACAAGCCGGAAACAGTGGATGCATTTTTAGCAGGCAATACCAACAACAAAATCTCCTTCGCAGATAAGATTACCGGACATCCTTTCGGTGCTTACATTGATCTGCAAAAACTGATCAAAGGATTTCGAACCAATGCTTACGTGAACAACCTGGTTGACACCTCGGCTACATCCATGTGGCAAAACATTGTGGCCACCGGCGGCGATTATAAAGATGGCGTGATGACAGGCGAGTTCACACTAAACCTGCTGGATAAAAACACCAACAGCTTAAAACAACTCAATCAGTTTGCCGACAAAATGTACCATTCTGCAAAAAAGAAAGAGCAGGAGTATATGAAGGATTATCCCTCAACCGACTCCACGGTAACCTTGCCTCCTGTGATGAACGATACATCAGCGGAAACTCATTAATTTTTCAAAACCCGGTTGAAATAACAACCGGGTTTTAATTTTGACGCATGCATTTACGCCTCAACAATCTGCTACCAACTTATTTTGACGAAAAAAGAAAGCAAACTTCTGAGATCTGGGGAAAAGACCTTCAATTTGAGAAAGGCGAATACATAAAAATTGTGGCGCCTTCCGGCAGCGGCAAAACTTCCCTCATGAGTTTTTTATATGGTGTGCGAAATGATTACAATGGAAGCATTGCCTTCGATGGAAAAAATATCCGTGATTTTTCAATGGAAGATTTAGCTATTGTACGCAAGGATAATGTGAGCATTGTATTTCAGGACCTGCGTTTGTTTCCGGAACAAACCGTTTTGGAGAATCTGGAGATCAAACGGCAGCTTAATCCTTTTCATCCTTCAGAAAAAATTAAAGAAATGCTGGAACGATTGGGCATTGGAAGCAAGATTAATTCCAAATGCAAAACCTGTTCGTATGGTGAGCAGCAACGTGTGGCTATCATTCGTTCCCTACTTCAGCCTTTTGATTTTTTATTGCTGGATGAACCCTTTAGTCATTTGGACAATAACAATTCGCAAAAGGCCATGCAGTTGATGCTTGAAGAAGCGGAGCAACGCAAGGCGGCCATCATCTTTGCCGATCTGGAACGCATAGATTTTTTTCCCTTCACCCGAATTTTTCATTTGTAAATTGCTGCCGTGGCTCTATCTTTCAAACCCATAAAACCTTTGTTGCAAACCGGCACGAACGTAGCCTCGCGAATCTTCTCTTATATCGGTTTGGGCATTGGTGTGTTGCTGTTATTGTCTTCCATTCAAATGTTCATCAACATTCAGCAAATGCTTGGCGGCAATGTCATTCGGAAGAATGGTTATGATTATATCTCCATCACCAAAAAGGTAACGAATGAAACCATGGGCCAACCGGACAAAAATGTTTTTCACCAAAAGGATATTGATGAATTAAAGGCGCAACCATTTATTCAGGATGCAGCGCCGCTGGTGGCCAATGAATTTCACGTACAGTTTAGCGTGGCCGGAATTTTAAAAACCGATCTTTTTTTAGAAAGCCTGAAGAACGAATTTATTGATACGGTCCCTCCTTCCTTCACCTGGCAGGAAGGTCAGGATAAAGTTCCAATCATTGTGGGCTCCGATTTTTTTGAAGCCTACAATGTGTTTGCACCGGGACAAAGCCTTCCGCAGATGTCGCAGGCTTCTGCTATGAATATTCCCATTTTAATTACCTGCTACGGAAGAGGAATACAGCAAAATTTTCAGGGACATATTGTTGCTTTCAGTGATCGGGTGAATTCCGTTTTGGTGCCTCAGAACTTTTTGGATTGGGTAAACAAAAATTTAGGCGAAGTAAAACAAGTCGGTGCTTCAAGAGTCTTCATCAAAACAAAAGATGCCAACGATCCGCAATTGCTTACGTACTTGGACAATCACAATTACAATGTCAATAAAGAGAAAACAAAGTTTGGAAGAGAGAAAAGAATTATTCAGGCTGTGTTCAGTGGATTAGGTGTATTTGGATTGCTGGTGGTGGTGATGGCATTGATGCTGTTTTCGTTTTACCTGCAATTGGTAATTGCAAGAAGCAAAGACAATTTACAATTATTGCTGCTGCTTGGGTATTCACCAAAATGGCTTGGACAAAATGTTTCCAAACAATTTGTGCCGGTTTATATTTTAATTGTACTCATTGCATTAGCAATAACGCAATTAATGCAGTTGGCTTTTTACAACATTACCATTTTCGAAAGCATGCAAAAAAGTGCTTTGGTGCATTGGTCAGTAGTCGCTCTTGCGCTTTTATTGATATTACTTTCCATTTTTACCAATTACCGTCTGGTAAGAAAGCTGTTGTACAAATTGTATTAATGTACAGTTGTACTAGTTTCATTGAAAAACTTTCACAGAAATTAAATAGTTATTGGACGCAGCAAAACTGAACTTCGTTGGATTGCTTTTTATTGAAAAATGAAGAGAGGATGTGAAGAAGAATAATAATGTCAATGATTATGAACCAATCATTCACTACTACTATTTGCCTTCCGTTGCGTCGCACTCTTTTACGTTCGGGAATTCTATTCGGCATGGTGCAACATTCACTACTCTTTTCACGGCTCTTTAATTGTTGCGGTGATGCGAAAATATCTACATTCAACAACAATTTTCACCAACGCTTTACATGCAAACTGAAATAGTTAATAGAAGAATCAAACACTCCATCTTCACCTTCTTCCACATTTTTATAACCTGCTTTGTAATGATCAAACCTTGTTTCTCTCCAGTATTGATACGATGAATCAATGCCTTTGAAAAAAACAGTGTGATACAATTCCTTTGGAAGATTAACATTGTAATTGATCGGCTGAAATTGAGTAGAAGTATCTTTCAATAAGGCAAAATACAAAACGGTGCTTCCGGGATAATAGTAGTATTGTATTTGATTCCCTGACGAATCGGTTTGATTTTCTGTTTTAGTAAATCCTTTTGGCACCACAAGATCAAGAGAATGATGAACACCATTTCTGGAATACGCAAAACGATTTTTTTTAAAATCGTTAAACAAAAAACAGGAATCGCAAACGATCATCAAAACAATAAAGGCAATTATTCGCATGCCTTTGTTCTTTCAAAAATTATGCTTGCCCTTTCACTGACACAACTCGTAAATTACAGAAGCACCTTGCCCCACACCAACACACATGGTTGCCAATCCATACCGGCTTCCTCTGCGTTTCATTTCATGGACCAATGTTGTTGAGAGTCGGACACCACTACAACCCAATGGATGACCTAATGCAATAGCACCGCCATTTACGTTTATCTTGTTTGCATCCATTCCTAATTCATAAATGCAGGCCAGCGATTGTGAGGCAAAAGCTTCATTCAATTCAACCAAATCAATATTGGCGATAGAAAGACTTGCCCGCTTCAAGGCTTTTTGTGTAGCAGGCACAGGACCAATTCCCATAATAGCCGGATCGACACCGGCAACAGCCATGGCAATTATTTTAGCCATTGGTTTCAAATTGCATTTGTTTACAGCCTCTTCACTTGCCAGCAATATGGCGGCAGCACCATCATTAATTCCGGATGAATTGCCTGCGGTAACAGTTCCTTCCTTTACAAAGGCAGGTTTGAGCGAAGCTAATTTTTCCAGTGAGGTTTTTCGAGGATGTTCATCAACATCAATTATTTTCTTTGCCCCTTTTTCTCCTTCCACTTCCACCGAAACGATTTCGTCTTTCCAGATTCCCTTCTCCAATGCAGTAAAATATTTTTCCTGCGATCGTAAAGAAAATTCATCCTGTGCATCGCGGCTGATCTTCCATTGCTTTGCTACATTCTCTGCTGTTTCGCCCATGGAATAAGGATGATGCACATCAGCTAATTTGTTATTTATAAATCTCCAACCAAGAGTTGTATCAACTACTTCAGCATTTCGTTGAAAAGGTTGTGTTGATTTTGATAATACAAACGGAGCACGGCTCATACTTTCTACTCCACATGCAATGATAAGTTCCGCATCTTCACACATAATTTGTCTTGCGCCATCCATAATTGCCTGCAAGCCTGAAGCACACAAACGGTTTACGGTATTGCCTGCAACCGAAGTGGGTAATCCGGCAAGCAGGGCAGCCATTCTTGCTACATTACGATTGTCTTCTCCGGCCTGGTTGGCATCACCGGCAATCACATCTTCAATATCAGCAGGATTGATGGATTGGTTTCTTGCCAATAGCTCTTTAATTACATGTGCCAGCAAATCGTCCGGACGAACGGAACTCAATGCCCCACCATATTTTCCAATCGGAGTTCGTATTGCATCTATAACGTAAACATTTCTCATATTCATAATTGCAAACGTAAAATGAAGTCAATCGAAAGAACTGGTGAATTGTCAATTCAGAGTTAGGATTGACCTGTTAAAGAGTTTGCAAGATACGTCTCACCTATCATTCTTTTTTATGCTTTAAACTATCTTTGCACGATGGCTGAAACAGCAATTATAAAAAGCAAACAGGTTAAAAATATTAGGCAGTTGAGCCTGCCGGAGCTCGAACAATTTTTTGAAACCATTGGCGAAAAAAAATTCCGCACTAAGCAGGTTTGGGAATGGCTTTGGCAAAAACATGCACATTCATTTGCGGATATGACCAACCTGAGCAAAGAGCTTCGTCAGAAACTAGGTGAAAATTTTTCGTTATCTGCTTTGACTATTGATGCTACCCAATATAGTGCCGATGGCACCATCAAATCGCGTTTTAAAACGCACGAAGGTTATTTGTGTGAAGGTGTTTTAATTCCGACCGAAGAACGTTTTACC
Source organism: Flavisolibacter sp. (assembly GCA_025936195.1). Next base: position 180 of record JAICTW010000018.1, on the reverse strand, counting down.
GCTTGTGTTTCTTCACAAATTGGTTGTTCTTTAAGCTGTAAGTTTTGTGCAACGGGTTATATTGAAAGAAAAAGAAATCTTGACTTTGATGAGATCTATGATGAGGTAATTCTGATTAACCAGCAATGTGAAAGAGTGTATGGAAAAAAGCTGACGAACATTGTTTTTATGGGAATGGGC
>JAICTW010000284.1 GCA_025936195.1 Flavisolibacter sp. | reverse complement strand
TGATAAAAAGGACCAGGTGAATAATTAAGTTCATATTGCCCATAATTTAAGGAAGAACTTAACTGATATTTACCTGTTGATTGCAAATAAGGTAATTGAATTAATATTCGTTTAGAATAAGACTCACCAGTGCGTGAATTTATTGTGCTTAATGTAAAACCATTATTTTGAAAGTTATTGATGACAATAGGTTTAGCGCCGGAAAATGAAATTCCTTGAATTTGGGCTATATATGCTTCTCCATCTACTTTACAGCCAAATGTGTTTTTACCTTCTTGCGTAGCTTTCGGCAGCTTGTCCTTTTTGCAAGAAAATAATACCAGCACAACAAAGCAGAATAGCATGCAGATGAAAAACCTTGCGAAACTATTTTTCATAAACAGGCAATTTAGAAGTGATCACTGCAAATTACAGAACTCAGCGCTTCTCAAAATTATTTCCTTTCACCAAAAGCTCGGCATTTTCAAAGTAAAAGCTTTGCTTAGCCTTCATTCCTTAAAAAGCAAAAATCCCGCACTTACAAATGCAGGATCTTTGAAAAAAGTTTTGCGTCTTTATTGTTCGCTATTGCTATTATCAAAATCAAACACCAAAGAAAAACGGAGTGTATTGGATAAGGGGTTTTGGGAAACTCCGGAACCGGTAGGCGCCAGGTAAGAGAAATTCAATCCAAGTACATTGTACTTAACACCTACTCCGAAAGTGAAGTATTTGCGGTTGCCTTTGTATTTGTTCTCGTAAAAATAGCCACCGCGAAAAGCAAACTGGTTGTTGTACGTGTATTCAAAACCGGTAGAGATCTGGAACTCTTTTAATTCTTCTGAAAAGCCGCCGGGAGCATCACCAAAAGAACTGAACCAGCTTGAAACCACAGGCTTGTTACGGTATTTGGCAATTGCCGCTGAATCCTGTGGACCACCCTGGTCAACACTAACCGGAGGAGTGGGTACCAACAACTTATTTACATCCACACCCAAGCTTATTTTATTGCTTTCATCAATCACTTTGGTATAAGTTGTGCCCAGTCCAAGATTGGCAGGAATAAAATCTTTTTGATCGGCATTATCTGTGTAACCAATTTTTGCTCCAAGGTTGGTCAGTGCCACACCAAAAGCCCAGCCTTGTCCAACATCATTATGGCCGTTGTAATACAAACCAATATCACCGGCAACGGAGTTACCTGCTTTGTACGTTCCCAAAGTAGAGGAAGCACCCGCTGCCAGGTTGGAATAAATATATTTCAAACCAATACCCAAGCCTGCCCTGTCCGAAAGTTTGCGTGAATAGCCCAGATCAAAACCAAACTCTCTTGGATTACCTGTGCCCTGTAAATTGCCAAATCCATCAGTGAAGGTGATGCTTCCCAAACTGAAATAACGGAAAGAAGCAGAAATAGCCTGGTTATCATCCAGTTTATAATATCCTGCCAAAGAAGCGAGATAAACATCGTTCACCAATTTTTTTAACCAGGGAGTATAGGTTAGGTTAAGACCGGAAACAGAAGTATTGAAAGGAACTTTACCCAAATTAAAATAAGAGGAACTGGCATCGGGATCCGTTGCCAGCGAAAGATCGCCCATACTACCGGAACGGGCATCGGGTGAAATTCGCAAAAAAGGTACAGCAGTAGTAACTACATTAATGGACTGAGGTTGGGTTTGTGCCCATAGCGATAAGGAAACGGTTGACAATAGGATACCTAAAACTACTATTCGTAAGGCAGTTGATTTCATAGTGCTATTTTAAAAAATGAGTGTGAAAATATACCAGATTTGATTAGAAATGAAGTTGCGATCCGATTTTTATGGATCGAGGATAACAAGACGTTCCCATTTAGTAGCAGTCTTTCCATTGTTGGTTTTTACTCTAAGCCTGTAAACATAAACACCTTTACCAATCTTTTGACCATACTCATCTCTTCCATCCCATTCAATCTCATTCGAACGGTTTCCGGGCGTATTTATTGTTTGAGCGATGGTTTTAATTAGCTTGCCGCTTATGGTGAAAATTTCAATTTTTACGAATAGATCAGTAGCCGGATGATTGTGCTCAAACCAGAAGGAAGTGCGGGTAGTGAAAGGATTGGGATAATTTAAAACATGATCAATCTTCAGATTCTCGTCATCAATTACAGTAAAATCCAGAATGTATTCACCGGAATTATTGAGCACATCCCATGCTTTGATCTTTAGGCTGTGATGACCAGCAGAAAGTTGAGGCATTTGAAAACGGACGCTCCCTTTTTGAAAATTATCCACATCGCTTTCATAAAAATTATTCAGAACAAAATATTGATGGTTGTCATTGTCAAGCGTGGCCACAATATCATGGTCAATACCCGAACTGCCTGTATTGATGCCGGAAGAATCTGCCAGTTGAATGATTAAAATGGGAGTGGAATTGGTAATGCTTCCATCTACAAATTTGTTATCGTTCAAATAAGCTTTGATCTCCGGTCCCTGGTTATCGTTGGATGCTGTTGAGGAAATGCCGCCAATAATTACATTGGTTGAAAATCCGTTTCCATCATTGGTTCCGTCCTGTGCATATAAACTGATCTTTCCATTGCCAAACTGGTAATTGATGTCTTTAGGAATTTTGAATTTGAAACCGAACCTCCCATTTTGAACAGAAGCCTTGCCTTTGAATAAAATGCTTTCCTGGTCCTGAAAATTAGCCGGCTGACTGGTAGGGTCATTGGCAAGTGTAGTGATGTTTTGAGCCTTATCGAAAAGAGATAAATAAGCAGTGCCCTGGAAATTGCTTAAAAGATTTCCTGAATGATCATTGACTTCGCCTTCCATCAATACAGATTCTGTAGCGCTTAAGGTATCTGCCTGGGTGCTGATGTCCTTTCCATTGATGCGGTTGATCTTCACTTTATAATCCGGGAAAGCCAGGACCATGGCAGGATCGCCGAGCAAAGTAAACTTGCGGTTGTTGATAATATCTCCCGAAGTTTGATAGGTATAACTTTTTCCAGCCATCATGGCTTCACCTAAAGTTTTATAGCGTCCATTAGCATCGGGCTGAAGGGCAAACTGTAAATAGTTAGTATTGAGGATGCGATTGCTGAAAGCAAATACTACTCTTGTGGTGGTCATCAGGGCGATGGCTCCTGTTTTTGGACGGACCAATAAATTTTCACCCAAAGAATTTTGTGTTGGATTATCATAAGGAGCAAAATCGCAGGTAGCTGTAATGAACAACGGCAAACGGTAACGGTTGCTCCAATTGTTTACAGTTTGCTGGTCCAGAATATCTTCTTCAGCCAGCCGCTGCGGCCCGCCATGGCCACTGTAATTCCAAATGAGGGTTCCGTTATAAATATTGTTGTTGATGGCCGCATTGGCCTGGGGATAACGGCCCCCCACCGAACCACTCTCCTGTCGAAAAGCATCCAAATAAATTTTCTGCTGATTGAAAACAGGTGCTGTGGCGGACACCGTTGCCGTTAGTGTTTCAGCATCCTGCAGATGCAGATTATTGTCCTCATCATCTGCAACAAAATTCAGATTATTGCGCCAGGGACCTAAGGCTTCCGAAGAATGATAATCCAAAACCTTGTCCACAAAATTCTTTGCTTCTTCCAATGTTTTTGCAGGGATGCGGCCAATACCAATGTCTAGTTGGTTGGTAACAAGATTGGAATTGATGTCCTCATTATCATCCAAAAAACCAAAGAAATCATCTGAAGTATAAGTAGCCAGCGGGTCCAAAGAATTGAGACTTTCATAAGCCGGAACTTTATTGGTGTTATTGGCAATGCGGTCTTTATAATCAAAAGAAGCCCTGCCCAACAACAATAAATATTTTCCCGATTGATTCCAGGTTGACCGGTACCGGTCGTAATACATTTTTACAAAATCACGGATAGCTGTTGGGTCGGGGATACCGCTCGAAAATTCATTGAATACCTGGTCGGTAGTGACTACAACTGTTTTTAAATTATTTTTTTGCAGATGAAATTGCGCCAGCCTTTCCGCTTCTGTTTTAAACTCGGGAGCGCTAATAATGAGAAGGTCTTCTTCTGTTGTGTTGTGCAGGTTTTGATTGCCGATGCGGCCTTCAGCTTTGGGAGTGAAAAAATTAGTAGAGAAGCAAACGTACTCTCTCAATCTTTGTACATCATTGGTAAAATGCAGTTGATTTGCTGAAAGGCTGACATTCATTTTCACAGGATGCAAGGAATCTGTAACATCCCAAACCTGTGTTGAAGCATCTGCATTGGAAATAATAAACTCCGCAGTTCCCAAACCAATACTGTTCCAGTCGCGAAAAGGAAGTTGCTTATTCGAAGGCAGCGTCAAATTTCGGCGTGCAAAAAGCTCAAACCAGTTCAGCCATCCCTGGCTGTTGAAGCTTCCCTGGGAGAAATTGATAGAAAGGGTTGCCGTATTTCCATTTAAAACAAAATTGTCCATCTGCTGCACTTGCTGAGCAAACAAATCATAAAGACCAGTTCCAACCGGTGGAACTGATAACTGCTGAATTTGTTGGTTATTGACAGCCATGGTAAACCCACTTGGCGTATTTACCGATCGTGCAACCACATTTGTAATAATGGTCGCCTGTTGGGGAAGAAGGTCAGTCAATGGCAAGGGAAATGTTCTGATTAAACTGCGTCCGGGAAAAGCAGAAAGTTCTTCGCCGAACCATTCTTTACCGCCTGATAAAAAATTAACCGTATCCAATTCATGAAAATAGCGTTCATTAAACGAAGTAACGGTTGTTGAAGCAGGCAGATTGCCCGTTTGGATTGGGATTCGCAAACCATTTCCACCAACAGTTACATAATAAAAAGCT
>JAICTW010000797.1 GCA_025936195.1 Flavisolibacter sp. | reverse complement strand
GGTTGAGAATGGCCAGCGCCGGCAATGAAAAGGACTGTAGCAAATATCGTTACCCATTTTCTCATAAGCTTGCCCAAACACAGATCATAATAGAAATTAAGAATAACCGATACAGAGGTTGTCCGTCGCAGTCCCAAAGACGGATCAGTTACAATTCAGAAATTTCAAATTGCTTTCAACGAAAGCAACATCACTTATTCGGTTTAGTGACTTTATTCTTGAAGATAACATTTAATGTACAAATTTTTTGAAGGCATTAAACATGCTGTAATGTATGCAGCTAAACATAAAGCCTTTGGAAAAATATTGCGAGAGAAGAAAATGCAGGAGACATACAGATAGCGGCAAATTGTTTTTTATTTGTGACAGACTACGAGAAGCATGAGCCATGGTACTAAGACTGCAATGCCCCTTGCCAGCGCACAAATACTATTGGGAGACATTGCAGTGAAGGAGAGGTAACAAAAAAAGAATTCTTTTATTACTTTTATGCATTTTACTAAACAGTTGCTAAGAATGAAATTAAAACAGAAAGAGCTTTTTCCCAAAACTCCCAGTGGCATACATGGTCTTGATGAAATCACAGAAGGTGGTTTTCCAAAAGGTCGTCCCACACTTGTTTGCGGAAGTGCAGGTTGCGGTAAAACCTTGCTTGGTATGCAGTTTCTTGTAAAGGGTATCCTCGAATATAATGATCCCGGCGTTTTTATGAGCTTTGAGGAATCAGCGAAAGATTTATCACAAAATGTAATCTCCTTAGGATTTGATTTGGATAAGCTGACCGCTGATAACAAATTGAAGATCGACTATGTTCGTGTCGAAAGATCAGAAATTGAAGAAACAGGAGAGTACGATCTTGAGGCATTATTTATAAGATTAAATCATGCAATTGATTCAATCGGCGCTAAACGCGTAGTGCTTGATACGATAGAATCAATATTCGCAGGAATGCAGAATGAAGGTTTACTGCGGTCTGAACTAAGAAGACTCTTCCAATGGCTGAAAGACAAAGGCGTCACCTCTATTATCACAGGCGAACGCGGAGAGGGTTCACTAACCCGCTATGATTTGGAAGAATATGTTTCTGATTGCGTGATACTGTTGGATATTCGTGTGATTGACCAGATAGCTACCCGCCGGTTACGCATTGTTAAATACAGGGGATCAACGCACGGAACCAATGAATATCCTTTCCTCATTGATGAAACCGGCATTTCAGTATTGCCTATTACGTCTTTAAAATTAGAACATAAAACTTTCACCGACATAGTTTCAACGGGTCTTCCTGCTTTGGACAGATTATTCGGAGGTGGCGGATTTTTCAGGGGTAGCAGCACACTGGTAACCGGAACGGCAGGCACTGCAAAAACAATTCTTGCCGCCGGCTTTGCACTCAGCAGTTGCAAACGCAACGAACGGGTTCTTCTTTTTTCATTTGAAGAATCACCCGACCAGGTGTTAAGAAATATGCAGTCCGTAGGTATTAATCTTAAACCTTACCTGAAACCGAAATTGTTACTTATCCATTCTTCACGCCCGTCATTACAGGGTTTGGAAATGCATCTTTTGTTACTGAGCAGGATAATCGATGACTTTAAGCCAAGAACAGTCATTGTAGATCCTATCAGTAGTTTAATAACCATTGGAACTTCCAGTGAAGT
>JAICTW010000233.1 GCA_025936195.1 Flavisolibacter sp. | reverse complement strand
ATAGTATCTCATCTTTGTAGTTTTTAACCATGACCAAAAAAGCCCTTTCCTTATCGGAATTTATGAACCTCCAGCAGGAATTTCAGTTTGAAGTTTTGCATAAGCACGGAGTGTATGTAGGTAAGCGCAAAGTTGATAAACAAACAATAGTGTTGTTTCAGCTTCACGGTTTTTTATGTTGAAGTTTTCTACAAACAATATCGCAAAATAATTGACCACCTTGTTACGTCTGACAGCACGGATATTCTTCAACCCTATCTTGACCAAATTAACATCAGGGATTTGAATGATGATAGAAAAGGAGATAAAGAGATGTAGATATTATTTTGCTGTTGGTAATTGCATTTTTTTAATATTTGTGAATTATAAGCCACCAAAACATGACTCAATCCTTGCCGCCAAAAAGTTTAGTGCTTTATGCAGATGACGATCCTGAAGATATTGAGCTCGTTAGTGAAGCCTTTCAGGAATATGCACAAAATGTAGATCTCATGACCTTCGGCGATGGAATTGAATTGCTCAACTTCATTGAAGGCATTGATCCATTTAACGCAGCTCCCTGTTTATTCATTCTTGATATCAATATGCCCAGGTTGAATGGGAAAGAAACCCTGAGGCGGTTAAGAAGAGTGGAAGCCTTTGCGGATGTTCCGGCTGTTTTGTTTTCAACATCAAGCCTGCCTGCTGATGCTGTTTTTGCCAAAAACTTTAATGCCGGTTTTGTTACCAAGCCCCTGCACACCAACCAGGTGCACATGATCATTGACGAGATCATAGAACATTGTTCGGATGAAGTGAAGAAAAACATTCGAAGAAGAAATGGTAACAGAAAGTAGAGGACTGGCATAAGCGTTTTTATTTCGATTCCATTATGATTGATGCTAACTTGCACTCATGCCGCAGTTCAATTGGAACGACAGTGCGAATTTTTTGAAGAAGCTGACCTTTCCGCGTGCATGGAATTTCGTGAAGGTGTTAAGCAGTTATCATGTAAGTAAATGGACAAAGAAAAGTATTCAGTGGGGCTATCCTGTTTCCATTTCATTTGAACCAACAACTTCATGCAATCTTCGATGCCCTGAATGTCCGAGTGGACTGAGAGCTTTTTCAAGACCCACCGGAATGTTGCAAAAAGATTTTTTCAAAGAAACCATTGACCAGCTTTATAAAGAATTGGCCTATCTGGTTTTTTATTTTCAGGGCGAACCGTATCTCAACCCGCATTTTTTGGATATGGTCCAATATGCATCTTCCAGAAAAATTTACACAGCTACCTCTACCAATGCTCATTATTTGAATGATAAAAATGCAAAGCGAACCGTGGAAAGCGGATTGGACCGCCTGATCATTTCCATTGATGGCACTACGCAGGAAACGTATCGGCAATACCGTGTGGGTGGTAATCTTCAAAAAGTTTTGGAAGGCGCCGCCACTATCGTAAAGTGGAAAAGAGAATTGAAAAGCAAAACACCGTTTATTATTTTTCAATTCTTAGTGGTTCGACATAACGAACACCAGATTGAAGAAGTAAAGCGACTGGCAAAAGAAATCGGCGTGGACCAGGTGCGTTTAAAAACGGCACAGGTGTACGATTATGAAAATGATCCCAACCAGTTGATTCCTTTAAATGAAAAATACAGCCGCTACAAAAAAGACAAAAAAGGCAAAATAGCTTTTAAAGGAAACAATGCCAATCATTGCTGGCGCATGCACCACGACCCCGTAATTACCTGGGACGGCGCTGTAGTTCCCTGTTGCTTTGATAAAGATGCACAACATAAATTAGGCAATCTGAAAGAGCAAAGCTTTAAAGAAATCTGGCACAATAAAAACTACCAGCACTTCAGAAGCCAGATCCTGAAAGGCCGTAGGAATATTGACATTTGTGCCAACTGCTCGGAAGGAGTGAAAGTTTGGGGATGATTGTAAAAAGAATTAGAGCTGTTCTAAACAATTACGCCGGACTTTCAATCCGGCGCAAAACTAATGTTGGTATAAAACTAAATAACAGCGTCTTCAAACTTTTTGTTGTGGAATAACAAAGGCACGAGTACCGCCCCAATTCCCATAATGATGATCACACCCATCAGTAAAGTCCTGAATTCAGATGTAAGTACAGGATTGTTCTCCATGTGCGCATAAGAAGCTCTCCATGCACAAAAAATAGTCAGCACAATAAATAAAACTTCAAAAATCATATCTCCTTTACTAAACCGCCTGGAAACAAAATACAAGAGCCCGATGATCAAAAAAATGAGGTTCACAACAAAGATCAAAGAAGAAACATTAATGAAATCCGCAGGCAAATAGCCCGTGCTTTCGCGAAGGGCAATGTTGTAAATCAAACAAACAACAGTGGTAAAAAATCCAATAAACACACTTGTCAATATCGCCTTTGAAAATGGCGATTGGTGAAATTCGTAATCCATAGTTTCGTTTTTTTGTTTCAAAGAATGATCGTTTTCCAAACAGGAGAACCCAACAAATTTAAAAAGAATTGCTGTAGATCATTGCACAAAAATTTTCGGCTCGCTTGCAAAACCGCTAATGATTTTCATTACAAAATAGAAATTAATCAGTAAACAAACATTAAGATGAGGCATCAACAAGTGTTTCTCACTCGTCCACCAGTCAAAGATGTTAAATCATCTGCTATAAAGAATTTTTGAACTTTTTTCACGATGAGTTTCCGTTCAAACCTTGACCTTTGAAAAACTGATCATTAATTTCACATCCATTGCTATGAAAAAATTCATCCTGCTTCCACTTATTCTTTGCCTTTCTGTTTTTGCACTTGCACAAGAGGCCGCTCAAACGAAATATGAATTTCGCGGTGTGTGGATTGCCACAGTTGATAATATTGACTGGCCCAAAAGAAATCAATACAATGTGGAGAGTCAGAAAGAAGAGTTCATTCGGCAGTTGGATATGCACCAGGCCAATGGCATGAATGCTGTGATTGTTCAGGTGCGTCCGGCTTCGGATGCTTTTTATCCTTCGCAATACGAACCGTGGAGCCAGTGGCTGACAGGAACCCAGGGTAAACCTCCTGTTCCGTTTTACGATCCTTTGCAATTCACTATTGAGGAAGCACACAAACGCGGATTTGAATATCATGCATGGTGCAATCCTTACCGCGCCAACTTTTCTATCGGCAAAGCTTCTATTGCTCCTAACCATATTACCCGTTTGCATCCTGAATGGTTCTTGCGCTATGGCAATACCTTGTATTTCGATCCGGGAAACAAAGATGCACAGGCCTGGGTTGTGAATGTGATCAAAGACATTGTAACGAGATATGATGTTGACGCCATTCACATGGACGATTATTTTTATCCCTACCGCATTGCCGGCAAAGAATTTCCGGACACTGCTTCCTACCGTTTGTATGGAAATGGAATGAACAAAGATGATTGGAGAAGAAGCAATGTGGATTCGATCATTTATAAATTATCAGTTGCCATTAAGCAAATCAAACCCTGGGTGAAATTTGGTATTTCTCCTTTTGGTGTTTGGCGTAACAATGATAAAGATCCCGAAGGCAGTGCAACCAAAGCCGGCCAAACTAATTACGATGATCTGTATGCCGACATTTTGCTTTGGCTGAAAAACAAATGGATTGATTATGTTGCGCCGCAGATCTATTGGGAATTTTCTCAACCTCATGCTCCGTTCCAGCCTTTGCTTGACTGGTGGAATGATCATACTTATGGAAGGCAATGTTATATTGGCCTGGGCATTTACCGTGCAGGCAGCAATGCAGCATGGAAAGATGTAACACAATTGCCAAGGCAGATTGATTCATTACGGAATGAACCCAATGTGCAGGGTGCTATTTATTTCAGCAGCACAAGTTTTGATAACAATCCCAACGGCTGGAGCGATTCGCTTCGCAATAATTATTACAGGGAACCTGCTTTGATCCCGCCCATGCCCTGGTTGCCTGAAAATCCGAACAAAAGAACCACAACAGGAATTACATCACCTGCTGCACAAATACCAATGGATAAGAAAGGACTTTAGCGTCATTGCTTTTTATAAAATACGTCTGGTTCAGGCTCAATCTCTTTTCATTGCGTTCGGCTTCTTCTCTAAATAATCAACATATTCTTTCGAACCCAAACGAATGAAAACAGGAAGCTTAATTGCTTTTTGCAATTGGATTTCTTTCTTACAAAAGAATCCAGTATGCCGATTGTAGAAATTTTGCGGCAAAGGCTTTACTAAAAAGTTTTTTATACCACTGTCTGCCGAAGCTTTTAAACTCAGTTGGGCTGCGGCTTTTGTGGAATTTAACACACACAGCAATAAGAAAGCAAAGATCATTCTGCGCATGGATTGGGATTTGCAGTAAATTTACGGCTTGATTTTTGTGAACCCGGCAAAATTTTCTCGTACAAATGAGAACAAGATTGCCACAGACGAGATGCGATAATGAGCCTTAGCCAAAATTTACAACAGAAACTACTTCAAAAGCTTTCGCCACAGCAAATTCAGTTAATGAAATTGCTGCAGGTGCCTACTGCTAATCTGGAAGAACGCATAAAAGAAGAACTGGAAGAAAATCCAGCTCTGGAGGTGACCGATGAAGCACATGACGATTACGAAGAAAATAAAGATGAATTTGCAGAATCCGCCACTGCAGAAGACGAGTACAGCAGCAGCAGCGAAGAGAGTGAATTGAGCAGTGATGATCAGTACGAGAATATTGACATTTCTGATTACGTTCATGAAGGGGATGATGACATAGCCGATTACAAATTGCGTGACGACAGCTATGGCGAGCAGGAAGAAAAAACCACCATGCCGTACAAAACAGAAACCAGTTTTTACGAAGTGCTGGAAGCCCAGCTCGGCATGTTGAAATTAGATGACCGTGAATTTAGAATTGCAGAACAGATCATCGGCAGTATTGATGAAGATGGATATTTAAGAAGAGACACATCGGCTATTGTAGATGACCTGGCCTTTCGCCAGAATATAGAAACCAACGATGAAGAAATTGAAACTCTGATCAAGCGCATACAGCAGTTTGATCCGCCGGGTGTTGGCGCCAGAACTTTGCAGGAATGTTTGCTGATACAATTGTTGCGTCACAGAGAAGAAGGAAAAGAAGTGGATACAGCCATACAGGCATTGACCAAATACTTTGATGAGTTCACCAAAAAGCATTACGAAAAAATTCAGCGGGGACTAAACCTTAGTGATGATGAGTTGAAAGATGTAATGCACCAGATCACCAAGCTAAATCCAAAGCCCGGAGGCAATGTTGGCGAATTGAACAAGGCAGAGAGTTACATTGTTCCCGATTTTTTTATTTTAAACAACGGCGGCAAACTCGAGCTTACTTTGAACTCTAAAAATGCTCCTGAACTACGTATCAGTGAAGGTTACCGCGATATGCTGCGTGATTATGACAGGGGAGCGAAAAAAGACCGCCGCCAAAAAGAAGCT
>JAICTW010000557.1 GCA_025936195.1 Flavisolibacter sp. | reverse complement strand
CAATAGCAGAAAGGATAAGTATGCCGATCAATAAAGTGTTTTTCATTAAATGTTTACCAGTAAAAACGGTAAACGATGCCTCAGGTTGCTTCAACAAAAAAGCCGCTATAAAAGCGGCCTTATTATTATTCAATTTCAATTAAGCCAATGTGGCTTCGGAAGAGATCTGTGTTTTCAGTAATTTGGAAATGGGGCAGTTTTGTTCTGCATTTTTTACAGCCTCATCAAATTTTTCTTTGCTGATGCCGGAAACTTTTCCGGTTACAGTTAAGTGTGATTTGGTCACGGCTCCGCCTTCAAAGGTTACTTCGCACTTTGTTTCCAGCTTTTCGGGAGTTACGCCCATTTCGCCCAAAACAAAACTGAGCTTCATGGTAAAGCATCCTGCATGTGCAGCCGCAATTAATTCTTCAGGATTGGTGCCTGGTTCGTCTTCGAAACGTTTTCTATAATTGTACGGAACATTGTTCAGCGTTTTACTTCCTGTTGTTAACTGGCCATTGCCTTCTTTTCCTGAGCCGTTCCAAACGGCAGTTGCATTACGTACCATAATTTTAAGATTGATTATGCAAACAAAGCTACAGCATATTTTGCTCGGTGAATTTGCGTGTACGATTTTTCGATCGCATCGAAAAAATTAATGAGTATTTGTTCGGTTTTACTATGTCTTCACATTGTATAATTATAATTTAACTCCCGATGATGTATAATGGCATTGCAGATGAAATAAAGTAGCTGTTTACTGGATCGGAATATTTTTCTGAGTAGTGATGAATTGCTATAGAATTTCTGTAATGGAGGTATTTTATGAGCCAGGCCACATTACTACTGTCGGCTTTACTTGCGTCGCTCCCGATAGCTATCGGGATTGTACGTTCTAATCGCTTGTTATTATTTGCGACGGTCACTACTGTTTTCAATCATTCTTTTATATAAGTTTTTAGTCACGCAGAGAACGCAGAGTCCAGATAGCTATTGGGAGCAAAGAACACAAAGAATTCTCCTTACGATCTTGGTGTCTTCTTTGTTTCCGCCCGCTTTGCGGGACAAGTCTTGCGATGCAGAAAGTACTTCGAATAAGCGAGTATTGAATATTGTGATGTCACTTACACAATGTACAAAATGCCGTTAAGTACAAAACCATTCAGCTTCATTTTAAAGAAATGCATCAAACAAAGAAACCTTCATCCGCAAAGAACAGCATCAAGGAACTACAAAACAATAAAGCCACTTATCATATTCCTTCTGCCAATTAAAGACTTGTTCTCTAAAACAGGAAACGAAAGAGAATTATTAAAACTTCGGTTGTACACCCGTATAATTATGCGGTGTGATGGATTTCAATTCTTTTTTAATTGAAGCGGAAACATTGAGAGAGTCAATGAACTGATGAATGGCTGCTTTGTCAATTTGTTTTTTGCCCCGCGATAATTCTTTCAATGCTTCGTAAGGATTGGGATAATGCTCGCGTCGCAAAACGGTTTGAATGGCTTCGGTGACCACAGCCCAATTGTTGTCCAGGTCTTCGTAAATTTTTTCGTCGTTCAGCACCAGTTTGTTTAAACCTTTTTCAATGGACTTGAAGGAAAGAATGGTATGTGCAAAAGGTAAACCGATGTTGCGCAAAACAGTGGAATCGGTAAGGTCTCTCTGCAATCTTGATAAGGGAAGCTTTGCGGACAAATGTTCAAACAATGAATTTGCCAATCCAAGATTTCCTTCTGCATTTTCAAAATCAATAGGATTGACCTTGTGCGGCATAGTGGAAGAACCTACTTCTCCCTTTTTTATTTTTTGTTTGAAATAATCCATCGAAATATACATCCACAAATCCCTGCACAGATCCAAAAGAACGGTGTTGATGCGCTTCATGCAATCGAACGAAGCAGCCAGATTATCGTAATGTTCAATTTGAGTAGTAAACTGTGAACGTTGTAATCCCAAAACATCTTCTACAAATTCATTGGCAAATTTGATCCAATCCGTTTTGGGAAAAGCGATGTAATGTGCATTGAAGCTTCCGGTAGCGCCACCAAATTTTGCACTGGCCGGAATTGTGATCAATTGATTTATTTGCCCCGCAATCCTTTCTACAAAGACCATTAATTCCTTTCCCAATTTAGTAGGACTTGCCGGTTGACCATGCGTACGTGCCAGCATGGGAATATCTTTCCATTTTTCAGCAAACACTTTCAATTCCTTATTCAGATTAAGGAGTGAAGGCAGATACTCAAATTCAATAGCCTGCTTCCATAGCAGCGGTATGGCGGTGTTGTTGATGTCCTGAGAGGTCAATCCAAAATGTACCCATTCTTTTATTTCTTTCTCGCCAATTTTTTCCAGCTCTTGTTTGATGAAATATTCAACAGCTTTTACATCATGATTGGTGGTGTGTTCAATTTGCTTAATCTCCTGAGCATCTTCCAATCCAAAATCTGATTTTATTTTGGCAAGCTGCTTAACTGCTTTATCTGATAATTTGAAAAACTTCTTTTTGGAAAGCAGTAGCAAATATTCGATCTCAACCAGCATACGGTATTTGATCAGTGCATACTCCGAAAAATATTCATCAAGGTGCTGTACCTGTTTACGGTATCGGCCGTCAATGGAGGAGATGGCAGAAAGCGGAGTTAATTCCATAGTGAATAATCAATAGCTGAAGATGGGTTATTGATAAAAATCATTTTTATAACTGCTAACCAACAACTGTTAACTGCCAACTGACTTTTATCTTTGCCGGCAAAAATAAATCAATTGAAGAAGATACGGGTAGCGGCAGTGAGTTATTTGAACACAAAGCCTTTATTGTACGGAATAAAAAGACATCCGGTACTGAATGAAATCGAATTGATAGAAGATTATCCTTCTAAAATTGCACAAATGCTGATTGATGATGAAGTGGATGTGGGATTGGTTCCCGTGGCAGCAACCTTGCGGTTAAAAGAATGGAATATTGTT
>JAICTW010000209.1 GCA_025936195.1 Flavisolibacter sp. | reverse complement strand
TCACGCTTCCGTCTTGATGATACAAAACATCATCTGCATTGTTTTGTTTGATGAGCGGTTGCAGCCAAATAGCCATTATATAATCAATGGTTTTTACATGAGGTAATTGCCGCTGGTGTGCATAGGTGATCAATTGAATACCTTTCTCCAATTGGTCCCGGCGCGGCGATGAAAACGAACGCAAAGCAATGATCAGATTAGGTTTTGAAAGCTGGTATCCATCCGGAGAATAGCCTCCGGTAAGTGTAATGTGTACACCAGTATCGGCAATGGCATTTTTTTTCAGCAATTCCGAAATAATATTTTTTAATTCAGCTCGTGAATATGCAACGGGTAAGCGCATTTCTTCTGCAGAAGAATAAAAGCGATTCAAATGATCATCTAAGAAAATTGGAACAGCATTCACTACTTTAAAAAAATCGAAAATGCCATAACCTCTTTGAATGGAAAGATCGCGAAAATGCAAACAAGCTTTTTCCTACGGTATTAATTCATCATTAAGAAAAATCCATGAGCTCATTTCTAAAATTACTGAAAGAATGGTCATGGAGTATCCTGGTTTTACTTCTATTTGTCTGATGATAAAATTCTTTCCTTTTCTATTCACCGATCTTTTTAATTTGCTGCAATGCAAAAGCTCACTTTCTTTCAATCACCTTATGAAGTGCATCAATGGTTTCAGAAGAACCACGACAAAGCTTCTGAATTGTGGATTGGATTTTATTCTGTAAAAGCAAAAAAGCAATCGGCCACTTATAAGGAAGTTTTGGATGAAGCGCTTTGTTTTGGATGGATTGATGGCATTCGTAAAAATGTTGATGAAGACAGTTATACCATTCGCTTTACTCCGCGAAAAAAGAAAAGTATCTGGAGCAATGTGAACACCAAAAGGATAAAAGAACTTATAACACTCGGACGCGTACAATCATCAGGCTTAGCTGCTTTTCAGGAGCGTGATGAAAAGAAAGCAGGGATTTATTCTTTTGAACAGGACTCCCATAAACTATCTGCGGAGTATGAAAGGAAATTCAGAAAGAATAAAAAAGCATGGAAATATTTTACTTCAAAAGCGCCATGGTATCAACGCACGTCCATTCATTGGGTGATGAGTGCCAAACAGGAAGCAACCCGATTAAAAAGATTGGAAACATTGATCCGCGATTCTCAGGAAGAAAGAACAATTGCACTACTTACCAGAACTTCTAAAAAACAGCATCAATAAATATATCCGCTCTCGTCCTGGTTCAACAACTGCTTTGCAGTATTGGTATCAAACACCGCGTCTTTATTAGTGATCACTTCCCTCAGCAGATCATGAATGGTGATGACGCCTGCAAAATTTTTGTCTGTGTCAAAAGCAAGCAGATAACGTGTTTTATTCAGGATCATGGTTTTCATGCAATGCTCCACGGTTTGATCTAAATGCATAATGGGAAGATCCGTGGTCATTACTTCACTTACCGTTGCGGATTGGCTGGAGCGTCCTTTTAAAATTACATTGCGGCTGTAATCTCTTTCACTGAAAATACCTTTGTAGTCGTTGTCTTGCATTACAATCAGGTAACTCAGGTTAACGCTGTTCAACATGTTTAGTGCATCAATTACTAAAGTGTGGGGACTGACAATATTAAATGCTTTTTGTTTGCTTTCAAGTATGTCTTTAACTGTTCTCATTATTTGTAAATTTCAGTACAGGGCCTTAAATATAGAATGATTTTTCTCATGATGAGTTTCGGAACTTTAAATCTTTCGGTTAAGGTCGTTTGATGATAATATTTATTTGCGACAACAGTAATTATTATTAATCTTCGATCGTTTTATTCTGGTGAAGTTATGATCATTCAAAGTAATGTTAAAGACATCAGTGTTGTTATCAACTGAGATTATTTTTACTGCTTATGCATAAGCGGTATTTATTTTTTTGCCTGGCTTTATTTCTTTTTGGATTTACTCAGTTGAAAGCGCAACAAACTATTGTTCGTTTCAAGATCACGGACACGAAAAATGAACCTGTTCCTTTTGCAACCGTTGTCGTCATTTCCGTTCCTGATACGGTTCATCAGCAAACCCAAACTACTGATGCAACCGGGATGGTTTCCTTCCAGCTTTTTCAATCACATCCTTATACCATAAAAATTTCCTGTGTCAGCTTTCAATCGCTTGAAAAGAAAATTACCATTACAGATGATCATCCTTTGTTCAATTTTATATTGAAACCCTCTTCATCAACATTGAATAATGTGGTGGTTACGGCAACAAGGCCATTGACAAGACAGGAGGACGACAAAACTATTGTTGATCCCGAACCAATTGCCGCAGCTTCTACCAACGCTTATGAAATCTTAGAAAAAACTCCAGGCCTGTTTGTTGACCAGGATGGCAATGTTTATTTGAGCAGCATGAGTCCCGCTAAAATTTACATCAACGGACGCGAAATGAAAATGAGCGCAGCAGATGTTGCTACCATGCTCAAGAACCTGCCACCGAATGCCATTTCAAGAATTGAGATTTTGCGAACACCTTCTGCAAAGTATGATGCTTCAGGAAGCGGCGGCATTGTCAATATTGTTTTACGAAAAGGAGTGAAGCTTGGTTTAACCGGAAGCATTAATGCCGGCATGCAGCAAGGCAGTTATGGCAATCAGTTTGCCGGATTTAATTTGAACAATAACAATGGCAAAAGAAATTCGTACATCAATTTAAACTATAGCCGCCGCAATAGTGTTGAACGCATTCAAACCAACCGTTTGTTTGCTGCCGATTCAGTTTTGCAGCAGGATGCCCGTACCAAATACCCGGCAGCCAATTATTTTACCAGCTACGGTGTTTCTGACTCACTTAGTGCAAAATGGTATGTTGATTTTGCAGGAAGCCTTACCTATCAAACTTTTGATAACACTACGGATAACATCAACATCATTAAAAAGATCAGCACAAATGAAACGATCAGCAACAGCTTAAACAACGTGGAGTACAAAGGCAGTTATTGGCGTGTGAGTAACGGCATCACTTTCAGCAGAAAAATTGATTCAGTATCTGAATGGTCCAACGATTTTTATTATGCCTATGATCGTAATCGCGGTAATCAACAATACAACACTTATTTTAATTTGCCTTTTGTTTCCAGCTCAAACGGATTTGGTTCACCCGATAACGATCGAAGCTATTTTACGTTCACTTCTGATTTTCGAAAAAAGTTAAAGCAACGGCTTACCATAGAAGCCGGTGTAAAAGCGGCAATAACCAATTACAAAAGCGAAGCAGAATATTTCAAAGGATCAACAACTGGAACAATAAAGGACATCAGCAGGACCAACACATTTCATTACAAGGAAAACATCAATGCAGCCTATTTGCAGGCATCCAAAACTTTTGGGAAGAATGTGATTCTTAAGGCAGGAGCAAGATTGGAAAACACCAATATGAACGGACACCAGATCGTTCCTTCAGACACTTCGTTCAATATTCATCGCACCGATCTATTTCCTTATGTTTATCTGAGCAAAAAGATCATGACCATTGCAGGCTATGATCTCAGAGCTTATTTAGTAGCACGTCGCACTATTGTGCGGCCTGTGTATGAGCAATTGAATCCATTTGCGAGGTATGTGGATCAATACCTTTCCGAAGCAGGCAATCCTTCCTTGCGTCCCCAGTTTACTACCAATTACGAAGCTAACATCAGCGTAGATGAAAGGCCGTTGCTTGCCATTGGTGTGAATGATACGAAAGATATTTTCAACCAGGTAGTGTATCAGGCGGATACCAATAGTAAACAGTCGTACAGGACTTATGATAATCTTGGTAAGAATAAAGAATGGTATTTGCGTGGACTTGGTGCTATTCCTCCTGGCAAACGATATTTTTTTGTGGTAGGTGGCCAATACAATCACAACTCTTACCGGGGATTGTATGAGGGCAAACCTTTTTCATTTGAAAAAGGAACCTGGACATTTTTTACTTATCATTCATTAAAGCTCGATAAACGTTCGCAGCTGAGTGTTCACGGTTTTGTGCGATTGAAAGGACAGCAGGGATTTTATGAGTTGGGCACATTCGGTTCTTTGAATGCAAGCATCAACCGCCAGTTCTTAAAACAGAAATTAACGGTAACATTGAGTGCAATTGATCTTTTCAATACCAATAAAAATGAGTTTACTATTAACCAGGGTTCCATCAGCGCTACCGGAATGCGGCAGGGCGATACGCATCGTTTTGGATTGAACCTTCGCTATAACTTCGGCATTCGTAAAAAAGAAGAGAACAACAATATGTTCAACATAGGACCGATGGGGAATGCGAATTGATTTCTTTAGGTTACTGTATTTCCTTGAATGGAAATTATGCTGCTGCTGATTACATTATTCATTTCAGGATTGACAAACGTGTAGTTGATTAAAAACGTTCGTCCATAGAAGTTTGAAGCCCGTTGTTTTTACCCCGGGCTTATTTACAAGTTTACATTCTTTCTTCAACGCAAAGCTTCCATTTGTTTCTTCCTTTTAAAATAAGATGCTTGGGACCTTTATCAAGTACAACACAATATTCTTTCACTCCGTCTTTCTCCAATACATAAGCCTGACTAACTGCATAGTCTTTGTATTTTCCCAGATCGTTTTGCAATTGCGCAGGTAAATTCTCTGTTTTGATTTCCGTGGCTACCACCAGCAATTCGGCGCCGGAATAAAATGCAAAATGTTCTTGTCCATCTAAAATAAAGCCGATGCGCAACATTCCATTTACTTCTGTCCAGTTTACATTTTGTGCTTTATGGAAAGTATGAAAGAAGCTGGTCAATGCTTCAGGATAAGTTTTATCCTTTGCAAAAGAGGAAATGCTGATCAAACAAGCCGCCAAACCTAGTATAACAAATAAACGTTTCATAAATTTTTTTTTTGAGGTTAAGTATTTATGGTTTGTGACGATAACAATAAAGGGCAGGTTACTGAAGAGGATAGAAATAATTTTAGAATTGGATGAACGGCGTTATGAGTTTATCAGTGTTTATCAGGCTTGCGTTGGGAACTCAAAACAATAGTTCGATAAAAGAAGCAGAAGGTTAGAAAAGCCAAATAAGCAGGAGTGTACAAAATAGTTGTTGTGATATTTATTTACACAGTTTCTTTGCATGTATGTCTTACACTGCCAGTGCAAACAGATATGATTCTATGCAATATCGCCGTTGCGGAAAAAGTGGATTAAAGCTTCCTGCGGTTTCTCTTGGCCTTTGGCACAACTTCGGCATTATTGATGATTATAATAAATGCAGAAGTATTGTTCATACTGCATTTGATCATGGCATCACTCATTTTGACCTGGCTAATAATTACGGGCCTCCTTCCGGCGGCGCCGAAGAGACGTTCGGAAAAATCCTGAAGCAGGACCTAAAACCTTATAGGGATGAAATTATTGTTTCATCAAAAGCAGGTTATGGCATGTGGCCCGGACCTTATGGCGACTGGGGTTCCAAAAAATATTTAATGGCCAGCCTTGATCAAAGTTTACAGAGAATGGGATTGGAGTATGTTGATATTTTTTATCATCATCGTCCCGATCCTGAAACACCATTGGAGGAAACCATGGCAGCTTTGGATTTGATTGTCAGACAAGGTAAAGCATTGTATGTTGGTGTTTCTAATTACCCGGCAACTGAAACTGAAAAAGCCATTGAAGTATTAAAATCCTTCGGCACGCCCTTGCTGATTCACCAGGCAAAATATTCGATGCTGGTGCGCTGGGTTGAAAACGGATTGTTGGATGTAGTGGAAAAAAATGGAAT